>DATMRN010000001.1:0-11651 GCA_035566275.1 Solirubrobacterales bacterium
CCCGGCACCCGGCGAGCGCCTGCTCGAGATCGGCCCGGGCGTCGGCTACTACACCCTCGACATGGCCGAGTGGGTGGGCCCCGACGGCAGGGTCGAGATCTTCGACCTCCAGCAGGAGTTCCTGGACCACACCACGTCCCGAGCCGCCGAGCGAGGCCTCACCAACGTCGTCCCCACCCAAGGCGACGCCACGAACCTCCCCTACGAGGACGCCTCGATGGACGCCGTAATCCTCACCGCCGTCCTCGGTGAGATCCCCGACACCACGGCCGCCCTCAAAGAGATCCGCCGAGTCCTAAAGCCAACCGGCCGCCTCGTGGTAGGCGAGCTGTTCGGCGACCCCCACTTCACAACCCTCACCAGCCTCAAGCGCCAGTCCGCCGAAGCAGGCCTCACCTTCGAAGAGCGCTCCGGCAACTGGCTCGGCTACTTCGCCCGGCTGACGGCCGATTGAGGTCGGGTAGGGTCGCCTGTATGGCGACACGGGTCCTCGTGCTGGGGGCGGGATTTGGGGGGCTCGAGCTGGCCACCATGTTGTCGGAGGCGCTCGGCGACGACGTCGACGTGGCGTTGATCGACAAGAACGACGCGTTCGTCTTCGGGTTCTCGAAGCTCGACGTGATGTTCGGGCGGGCGACTCCCGACGCGGTTCGTCTCCCATATCGCGACATCGCGAAGCCCGGGGTGCGCTTCCTGCGGGAGACGATCACCGCGATCGATCCGGAGGCGCGACGCGTGAGCACCGACGCCGGCGTCCAGGAGGCCGACGTCCTGGTCGTGGCGCTCGGCGCCGACTACGACATGGCCGCGACGCCGGGGCTCGCCGAGGGCGGTAACGAGTTCTACTCGGTAGCCGGCGCCGAACGGCTGGGCGAGCTGCTTCCCACGTTCACGGAGGGGCGGGCGGTCGTCGGCGTCTGCGGGGCGCCGTTCAAGTGCCCGCCGGCGCCGAGCGAGGCCGCATTGCTGCTGCACGACTATCTGTCGACGCGAGGCATCCGCGGCGATTGTGAGATCTCCTTCGTCCTCCCGCTCGGGAGCCCGGTCCCTCCGTCCCCCGAGACGTCCCGCGCGCTGCTCGCCGCCTTCGAGGAGCGAGACATCGCCTTCATCCCCGGTGTTCGCG
Source organism: Solirubrobacterales bacterium (assembly GCA_035566275.1). Classification (GTDB taxonomy): domain Bacteria; phylum Actinomycetota; class Thermoleophilia; order Solirubrobacterales; family 70-9; genus DATMRN01. The sequence continues at coordinate 1,127 of DATMRN010000001.1, forward strand.
TCAGCTCGCTCGACCCGGCGCGCCGGGTCGCTGCGCTCGACGACGGCAGCGAGATGTCCTATGACCTCTTCCTCGGCGTCCCCAAGCACCGCGCCCCGGACGTGGTCGTGGCGAGCGGCATGACGGTGGACGGCTACGTGCCGGTGGACCCGGAGACGCTCGAGACTCGGTTTCCGGGCGTGTACGCGGTCGGGGACGTCGCGACCGTCGGAGTGCCGAAGGCGGGGGTGTTCGCCGAGGGAGCGGCGCGCGTCGTCGCCGAGTCGCTGATCGCGCGGGTGCGAAGCGGCGAGCCGCCGGAGGCCTACGACGGGCTCGGGTCCTGCTACATCGAGTTCGGCGCCGGTCGTGTCGGCCGCGTCGCGGTCGACTTCCTCTCGGGGCCGAAGCCGACCGGCACGTTCCACGAGCCGTCCACCGCACTCGTCGCCGAGAAGGACCGCTTCGGCGCCAGCCGCCGAGCCCGCTGGTTCGGTCGCTGACCGTCGTCTGCTTGACGAGCAACAGCTACTTTCGCAGGCTGCGGCGTGCGCTTTTGGCAACTGACAGTGTGGGCTAGTCCGGCCGATGGTCAGGCTGCAGACCGGCGAAACCATGGAGTGCCCCGCACCGTCTTGAACTCAACAACCTTGCCGACATCGTTCTTAACGCGCACCTCGCCTCCGCCCTCGCGACGGACCATCGCTCGCGCCTTCCTTACAGCGCCAGCCTTCGTCTCATCGAACGCGGAAGCCCGCTTGTTTCCGGCTCTCACGATCTCCCAGCCTCCGAGCCGCTTGTTCGGCTGGACGTTGCGATTTGCAGTGCGAGCCGCCATCTCTTAATGAAGATACCCCGCCTGGCGGCGGGAGTCGCGTTCAACTCCCCGATAGCGTCGGCAACCCAAGTGGATGAGTAGCCGCATCGAAGAATACGAGGGGATCCGCGTCGAGACTGCCGCGCAACCCCGCCTTGTCCGTCCGAATCTCCTTCTTGCTCCTCCCCTCCTTCCGAATCGAGACGGCTATGGGGCGGCTGGGATTGCGGTTGAGCGCCTCGACGAGATGCTGGTCCTGCTCGCTGAGGTTGCTGCCAAACACGACAAGGGGTAGGTCGCATTCCCCGAGTTGATCTAGCGCATGAGCGAGGTAGTCATTGCCCTCGATTGCCTGCAGCTTGTGCTGCGAAGAGCCCTCCGTAATGAGCAAGGGACGGGCTCGCTTGTCTCCGTCGAGGGGGTGTCCGAACTGATCGAGCAACGTGCGCAAGCTGGTCTGTACGAGCTTGCGCGTAATCCCGGAGCCCATAACAACCAAGTGAAGCGCGCCGTGAAGGAAGTAGATCGGCGTCAAATGATCTGGGATGTCTGAATTGGCCGGATCGAAGGAGTGCTCATCGCCCCAGAAGCAATCGCACAGATCGACATAGCTCACTGCGCCCATCGCCCAATACACGATGAGGTCGTAGCTCGTCGTGAAGACGTACTCCTGCGTCTGAAGCACGTGCCCAATGGCTTCATAGGTCGCATCTGGGATGCCCTTGCGGTTAACGTGGACTGATCGCACTGCGTTTCCGAGCGCACGCTGAATGCTCTGATAGCGATCAAAATAGGGCTTGGCATCCTCACGAAGCGCTTCCGCCATCCGAATCGCCGCCGCGAGGTCGGCCAGTACGCGCTCGAAATTCTTGGTGTCGAGGGTTTCGAACAGGTTGCGATCTGCGCCAGTCAGGCTCCCGGGTACATCGTCTTGCCGCGCCTTGTCGAAAAGCGAGGGGTAACCGAAGTTGCCCCAGACGTGCCTACTGAGCCCGTTGCCGAGTAGCAACCCTGACCAGTCATTGCGTTCGGCTGTTACATTCTTGCCAAGTGGCAAGGCTGCCGTCGATTGGATGGTCCGTGAGCGCCACGGATACTTCCTACCACGTTCGGGAACCCAAGCCGCACGGCAAAGAACGGTTACGGACGACGAGTAACCCTCTGATGGGATCGACTTTTGACCTCGATTCGTAGGTCAACAGTCATGGCTATCACTTGCGACCGGCAAGCGAATTCCAGAGGCGATCCTCGGCTTTGGCGACTTGGTGGGCTGTGGTGTCGATCTCTTGCCAGAGGGTGCGGTCGGGGTCGTCGTACTCGCTGGCGGCGCGGAAGGCCTCGGCCAGGTCTGTCCAGCGGGCGGCGGCTTCGGCGGCCAGGGGAGCCTCGGGGCGGTTGGCCTCTTCCAGGAAGCGGGAGTACATGAGGCGGAAGGCGCCGCCGCCGGTGCCGCGGCGCTCTATGACCTGGTACCCGAAGCGGGCGCACCATTGCCAGTCCTCGGCGACCTCGGGCCAGGAGCCGGCCTCGGCGGCGAGGCGCTTGACTGCGGGTAGGCCGGCGAACTCGCCGAAGGCCGGTTCGAGCATTTCCTTGGCGGTCTGCTCGATCGCCGTGGGGATGGCGGCCTGGAGCCGGTCGGGGTCGACCGCGTCGGTAACCGTGAACATGTGACCCGCCAGGGGGTAGGCGGGGTGGCTGCTTTGGCGGGCCTTGTCGAGGTTCTCCAGGCGGGTCGTCTGCAGCTCCTCGAAGCCGGTGTCGGAGAGGTGGGCCACCTCGTCGTCGTAGCCGGCCAGGACGACGGCGTGGCCCGGGAAGTGGGCCGAGTTGCCGTAGTGGTCGAGGTAGTAGAGGTCGGTGAGGAGGAGGGCCGGGTTGCCGGCGTCGACCTCGGCGCGGGCGGCCTTCCAGGCGTCGCCGTCGCTCTCCTCGAAGGTGCGCATCTGCAGGGCCGCGCCGGTCAGGTCGCGGAAGTTCTCCTCCAGACGGGCTGTGCGGCCGTTGAACCAGCGGGTGGGGGAGGCCTCCTCGAGGGCGACGTAGTAGAAGCAGGGGCCGGCGCCCAGCCCGAAGGCCATCTCCTCGGTGATCTCTGCGCCGTGGAAGCTCAGCAGGTTGCGGAGCGCCGTCGAGCCGCAGTGGTGGCCGGGGAGGTGCCGGTAGCCGGGGACTGAGGGCATGGGTGGATATTGACTGAGCCGTGAGGGCGTCGAGGGTCACCTCGGCGGCGCCTAGCACCGCCTTTGGCGGTGCAATTGAGTGCCCTTTGGGCAAAAGATCACTCCGCGGTGCCGTTGGAGGCGCCGGCGAGGTGACCCTCGACGCCCTATCCTGCGCCGCCGATGGGGAACCTTGACCTCAGGATGCTGCGTTGGATGCGGACTCGGGGGCATACGCCTGGGGTGGAGGGAGTTGCGAAAGCGCTGGGGAGGGCTGGAAACAATTGGGGTGTCTGGGTGGCGCTTGGAATTGTGCTCGCGCTGATCGATCCCTCGCGGCGTGAAGCCTGGTTGATCTGTGCCGCTCTCGGCCCGATCGCGATTTGTCTCAACTACGGGATCAAGCTTCTCGTCAAGCGGCCTCGTCCGGTTCTCGAGGGGTTGCCTCCGCTCGGGGGGGCTCCCAGCTCGCTCAGCTTTCCCTCTGCCCACGCACTCTCGTCATTCGCGGTGGCTACGGCGATGTTCCGGGTCGATCCCGCCACCGCGGGCGCGCTTGTCGTCGCCTTGGCGCTCTCGCTCGGGCGTCCCTATCTGGGAATGCACTATCCGTCCGATGTCCTGGCCGGCGTGCTGCTCGGCATTGCGCTGGGCTTGATTGTTCCCCTCTCCCTATGAAGGTCGGGATCGTCGGGTTGCCCAATGCCGGCAAGTCGACGTTGTTCAACGCTCTGACCAAGGGTGGGGCGCAGACCGGGGACTATCCCTTTACGACGATCGAGCCGAACGTGGCGATTGCTCAGGTTCCCGATGAGCGGTTGGAGCGGGTGGCGGAGACGGTGCGCAGCTCGGAGCTGGTGCCGGCGACCATCTCCTTCCATGACATCGCCGGGCTGGTCAAGGGGGCCTCGGAGGGGGAGGGGCTGGGGAACAAGTTCCTCGCCTCGATCCGCGAGACCGATGCGATCTGCCATGTGGTGCGCTGTCACGCCGATTCCGGCGTTCCTCACCCCGACGGGCGCGTCGACCCGATGGCCGACATCGAGACGATCGAGACCGAGCTGCTGCTCTCCGACTTCGAGCAGGTCGAGCGGCGGCTGGAACGGGTCGGCAAGCAGGCGAAGTCGGGCGATGTCGAGGCGATCGTCGAGCGCGGCTGGCTGGAGGCGGTGCGCGAGGCGATCGCCGCGGGGCGGGCGGCGCGGTCGGTCCCCGTTCCCGATGCCGCCCCGAACGCTCCACGGCTGCTCCAGGCGCTGACCTCGAAGCCGATCCTCTACGTCGCCAACGTCGACGAGGGAGATGCCGAAGCGCCGGAGGCGGTCGCTGGCCACGCCGCCGCGGTCGGGGCCGGCGTGGTGGCGGTCAGCGCCCGGATCGAGGGTGAGCTGGCCGAGCTGGATCCCGTCGAAGCGGAGGAGATGCGCGAGTCCTACGGGGTCGAGGGCTCGGGCCTGGCCCGCCTGGTCCGATCCGCCTACGACCTGCTGGAGCTGATCACCTTCTTCACCGCGGGTGAGGACAACGAGGCCGTCGCCCGCCCGCTGCATCGCGGCGCGACCGCCTGGGAGGCGGCGGGCACGATCCACACTGAGATCCAGGACGCCTTCGTCAAAGCCGAGGCGATCGGCTGGAAGGAGCTGGTCGAGTGCGGCGGCTACGCTCGAGCCCGCGACCGCGGCCTGCTCCGCATCGAGGGCCGCGACTACGTCGTCCAGGACGGCGACGTGATCACGATTAGGGTCTGAGGATGGACCAGGGGGCGAGGTTCCCGAAGGTCGCGGCGAAGGCCGGCCATTACGAGAGCTTCTACGTCAAGGCCTGCCGCCCGGGCGGCGGCCAGGGGGTCTGGATCCGCCACACGGTCCACAAGCGCCCTGGCGCCGACCCCAACGCCTCGATCTGGTTCGTCCTCTTCGACCGCGAGGCCGAGGGGCCGCGAGCGACCAAGGTGACCGTGCCGGCGCCCGGGCTGTCGGCGCCCGCCGGGTCGTGGATCCGGGTCGATGGGGCGGAGATCGGGCCGGGCCGGGCCGAGGGCGCTATAGCCACCGACGCCCTGAGGGCCTCCTGGAACTTCACGTTCTCCGGCGACGCGAAACCCTGCAGGTACCTGCCGGTCGACTGGCTCTACGAGGCCCCCGTCCCGCGCACCAAGTTCGTAGCTCCCTACCCAAACGCCGGCTTCGACGGCCACCTGGAGATCGACGGCGAAACAGTCGACCTCACCGGCTGGCCAGGGATGATCGGCCACAATTGGGGAACCGAGCACGCCGAGCGCTGGGTCTGGCTGGAGGGCACAGGCTTCGCCGACTCCCCCGACACCTACTTCGACGCCGGCGCCGCCCGCATCAAGCTCGGCCCCTGGACAACCCCCTGGATCCCCTCGGGAATGCTGATGCTCGAAGGAGAGGCCCACCGCCTGGGAGGCTTAGGCCAAATCCGCTCCGCCTCGATCGAGGAGTCCACCACCGCCTGCGAGTTCACCCTCCCCGGCAAGGGCATTCTCGTACGAGGCAAGGTTTCGGCGCCCAAGAAGGACTTCGTCGGTTGGATCTACGCCGACCCCAAGGGCCCCGAGCACAACACGATCAACTGCTCGGTCTCCGACCTTGAGCTGACCGTCGAGCGCCCAGGCAAACCGGCAAAGCACTTGTCCCTAAGCGCTGGGGCCGCTTACGAGCTGGGTATGAAGGAGACCACTCACGGCGTTCCCGTACAGCCCTACACGGACGGTTGACCCCTCCCAGCGGCTCAGTGGACGACCTTCTGGAACGTCATCCAACTGGTGTAGGCGCCGAGCGCCGACTCGAGCTGGTCGCCACGGATCTTGGTGACCCCGCCGGTCCCGTATAGCCGCGCCCAGAGGATGCGCGGGGATGAGCCGTGTTGTGTGACAACGATCTGTTTGAGGTGGCCGTCGAGGTAGGCGCCGAGCTTTGAGCTCATTTCCGGCCCTGAGAACCGCAGCGTCCAGCTGTGCAGCGGACAGTAGTAGTCGTAGGGGTCGGGGACGCCGACCAGGTAGGGGATGGTGGGGCCGAAGAAGACGTTCTGGACGCTCTCGGTGTGGCCGCCCGAGCAGGCCGAGAAGTAGGTCTGGGCGATCTTGCCCTGGTACTCGACCACCTGGCTCCTGGTTTCTTCGGCGGCTTCGTCGCTGCGCGCGGTCTCGCTTTCGAGCCCTTTGTAGACCTGGCTGCTGGTGGTGTCGTAGAGGTCGAAGCCGTTGCCGCCGACCTGAACGCTGAGGCCGTAGGAACGGGCCGCGACCGCCTGCGCCTTCAGCGCCGCCATCGGCCAGGAGGCCGGCGACTCGTTGGGGATGACCCCCTTCACGTACTGGTTGACGCTGAGCGCGTTGACGACGTTGAGGGAGCCGCTCTGGCTTTCGGTGGGGACAGTCTCCAGCGCCCCGCGGTAGGTGCCGACGCCGGCGATGTCGATCTTGCCGCCGGAGCCGGCCGCGCGCAGCTTGCGGCCGCAGTTGGCGAGCGGCTTGCCGCCGGAGCTGCGCAGGCGCACACTGTCGCCGACGCGGTGGGCCTTGTAATCCCGGCCCGGGTTCAGCGTCTGCCCGCAGGCGCTGGTCGCGCCGCTGAAGCCGACGTCGCCGCCGGAGATGTCGAGCAGGACGCGGACCACCCGCGGTGAGGCGAGCGTCCCGAGGGTAGTGCCCGTGTAGTAGTGGGAGAGGATGAAGCGGTAGCTCTTGCCGTGCTTGGCGTAGCCGTAGGCGCCGTACTGGCTCATCCCGACCCCGTGGCCGAAGCCGTGGCCGTGCACGACCCAGGTGAGGCTCGCCTGGGCGGCGCTCGACGCGCCGGCGAGGGCCGCCAGGGCGACAGCCAGGCAGAGGGAGAGCTTGCGCGGGGCGGAGGGCATGTCTCGGTCAACAGATTCGAGGTAGGTGAGTAGCGGCCTGCTCTAGGCTGAGAAGAGGCGAACGAGAGGAGACACCGGCATGGCGGCGCAGACGGTGAAAGCGGTCGATCACAAGCTTTTGGCGGCCGGCGATTGGGTCGAGACCGGCGAGTGGGGCGAGGTCCGCAGCCCCTACGACGGGACCGTGGTGGGGAGGGTCGCGCAGGGGGACGAGGCGACCGTCGACCGCGCCGCCAGGGCCGCGCACGAGGCCTTTGAGTCCGCCGACTTCCCCCAGCACGCGCGGGCGGCGATGCTCGACCGCGCCGCCGAGCTGGTCGGCGAGCGGGTCGAGGACCTGGCGCTGACGATCGCCGCCGAGGCGGGCAAGCCTCTGAAGACCGCCACGGTCGAGGCCGAACGCTGCGTCGACACCCTCACCTTCTCCTCGGTCGAGGCGCGCAAGCTGACCGGCGGCACGGTGCCGATGGAGGCCTCGCCCGCCGGCGCCGGCAAGCTCGGGGTGATGCTGCGCGTGCCCTACGGCGTGGTCGGCGCGATCAGCCCCTTCAACTTCCCGCTCAACCTGGTCGCCCACAAGCTGGGGCCGGCGATCGCCGCCGGCAACGCGATCGTCCTCAAGCCCGCCGGCCAGACGCCGATCTCCGCCCTGAAGCTGGCCTCGATCCTGGTCGAGGCCGGGCTGCCGCAGGGCTGGCTCAGCGTCGTCCCCGGCCCGGGCTCCACGGTCGGCAACGCGATCGTCGAGCACGAGCTGACCAGGGCGCTCACCTTCACCGGGTCCTCGAAGGTCGGCTGGGAGATCCGCAGCAGCGTCCCCCACAAGAAGGTGAACCTGGAGCTGGGCTCCAACGCGCCGCTGATCGTCAACTTCGACGGCGATTGGGAGACGGCCGCCGACAAGGCGAGGCTGCACGCCTTCTCCCACGCCGGGCAGAGCTGCATCTCGATCCAGCGGATCCTCGTCCACGAGGAGGTCGCCGACGCGTTCACGGAGCGGCTCATCGCCAACACGGAGACGCTCCGAGTCGGCGACCCGCTCGATCCCGAGACCGACGTCGGTCCGCTGATCACCCCCGGCGACCGCGACCGGGTCAAGGCCTGGGTCGACGAGGCGGTGGAGGCCGGGGCCGAGCTGCTGACCGGCGGCGAGCTGGTCGACGATGGCCGCTGTCTCGCCCCGACCCTGCTGGGATCGCCGCCGCGCGACGCCAAGGTCTGGTGCGAGGAGATCTTCGGGCCGGTGGCGACTATCGACCGCTTCTCCAACTTCGAGCAGGCGCTGGAGATGGCGAACGACTCCAAGTTCGGCCTCCAGGCCGGCGTCTTCACCCGCGACCTAGGCCGCGGCCTGCAGGCGGGCCGCACGCTGGAGTTCGGCGGCGTCCTGATCAACGAGGTCCCCACCTTCCGCGCCGACCAGCAGCCCTACGGCGGCGTCAAGGACTCCGGCAACACCCGAGAGGGCCCCGCCTTCGCGGTGATGGAGCTGACCGAGGAGCGCTTCGTCACGCTCCAGGGCTGACAGCCGATGGGCCGATTCCCGACGGTATGCGTCGGTTTTCGGCCCGTCGACCCGCGGTTTACTCGTGCGGCCGGGCCATGCGGCGGTGGTCGAGCGCCTGCTCGAGGATTGCCGGCTCGACTCCCTGCTCCAGCGCCACCTCGCGCAGCGAGCGGCCCGACTCTGTCGCCGTCTTGACGATGTCGGCGGCGCGGTCGTAGCCGATGTGGGGGTTGAGCGCCGTGGCCGTCGCCAGGGTCGCCTCGGCGTGGCGCTCGGTCATCTCCTCGTTGGCCTCGATGCCGGCGACGCATTTCTCGTCGAGCAGGCGGGAGGCGGAGGCGAGCAGCTTGATCGAGTCGAGCAGGTTGCGGGCGATCAGCGGCACGCGCACGTTCAGCTCGAACTGGCCCTGGCTGCCGGCGACGGTGATCGCGGCGTCGTTGCCGATCACCTGGGCGGCGACCTGGATCACCACCTCCGGGATCACCGGGTTGACCTTGCCGGGCATGATCGAGGAGCCCTTCTGCAGCTCCGGCAGCCGCAGCTCGGCGAGGCCGGCGCGTGGCCCGGAGCCCATCAGCGCCAGGTCGTTGGCGATCTTGTTGAGCGAGACGGCGTAGACCTTGAGCGCGCCCGACAGCTCGACCAGCGCGTCGCGGTTGGCCTGCGCCTCGAAGCGGTCGAGCGGCTCGGAGATCGCGAGGCCGGTCTCCGCGGCCAGCTTCTCGCGCACCTTGGCGGCGAACTCGGGGTGGGTGTTGAGCCCGGTCCCGATCGCGGTGCCGCCGAGCGGGATCTGGCCGACCCGGCGCAGCGTCGCCTCGACCCGCTGGATCCCCAGCCGCACCTGAGCCGCGTAGCCGCCGAACTCCTGGCCGAGGGTGACCGGCACAGCGTCCATCAGGTGGGTGCGGCCGGCCTTGACGATGTCGGCGAACTGTCCGGCCTTGGCCTCCAGCGCCGCCTCGAGCCCGCCCATCGCCGGCAGCAGGTCGTGGGTCACCTCGCCCAGCGCCGCCAGGTGAACGGCGGAGGGGAAGACGTCGTTGGAGGACTGGCCCATGTTGACGTGGTCGTTGGGGTGGGCCCCGTCACCGGCGAGTTTGGCGATCACCTCGTTGGCGTTCATGTTCGAGGAGGTGCCGGAGCCGGTCTGGAAGACGTCGATCGGGAACTGGTCGTCGTGCTCGCCGGCGGCGACCTCGTCCCCGGCCGCGGCGATCCGCTCCGCCAGCTCCGCGTCGAGGCCGCCCAGCTCGCCGTTGGCCTCGGCCGCCGCGGCCTTGAGGCGACCGAGCCAGTGGATGACGGGAACGGGAACCCGCTCCCCGGACACCGGGAAATTCTCAACTGCTTTCATCGTCTCGCCACCCCAGAGCCGCTCGCTCAATTCGCTTCCTCCATCGAAGTCGTCGTTCCCCCAGCGTATTCAGCCGCCGCTGTGGCCGGCGTCGAAGCCCCGTTGGTAGGTGTGCATGAAGGTGGGGGAGAGCGGGCGATTGTCGAGGCTGTAGCGGGCGGCGGCGGAAAGGCGCCGGATCAGCTCGAGGTGGATGCCGTTGGTCGCGTCGGCGCCGCGCTGGGCCGCGCCGAGCAGGTAGCCGAGCTGGAGGTTGGCGTGGCCGCCGGGGTCGGCCCGGGCCTCGGCGTTGAGCCTGGTCGCGGCGGCCACCATCGCGGTGCCGACCGTGGCGAGCTCGCCGGCCTTCTGGTTCTGGGGCAGGCATTCGCCGATCGGCACCTTGCCGCCCAGCTTCGCTTCCCCAGGCGCGTCGTGGAGGGCGCGCAGGTAGGCGCCCGCCCCTGCGAGGCAGGCGACCGGCGTCGTCTCGTCCGTGGAGCCGCAACCGGCGGCGGCGAGGACGGCGAGGGCGGCCGCGGCGATGGCTGCTCGCTGGCGCATCGGGGCGCATCCTAAGAGGGAGGCGACCTCGACGGGCGCCTTCTGCGGTCAGTCTCCGCGGGGGGAGATGCCGCCTCCGGTCGTCGTCCCGAAGCCGCCAGTCGGGCCGGAATGCCGCTTGGCAGCCGGCGCCTTCTTGACAGGCGAGGGCGGGGGGCTCGGCGCCCCGGCCTGGAACACCTCGGCCCATTCGACCAGCTGGTAGGGCGCGGCGGAGGCGTGTTCCCAGGAGAGGTGCAGGTGGTTGCCGCAGCCATGGCCGGCGTCGCCTT
>DATMRN010000002.1:0-3863 GCA_035566275.1 Solirubrobacterales bacterium
GGGGAGCTGGCGCTGGGGCTGGAGGGGGGCCACACCCGGCGGCGGATCGTGCACTCCGGCGGCAGCCAGACCGGGCACGAGATCAGCTCGAAGCTGGCGGCGATGGTCGCCGCCGAGCCGCGAATCGAGGTGCGCGAGCGAACCTCGGCGACGGTGCTGTGGAGCGACGGCGAGCGCTGCCACGGGCTGCTGACCGAGGCGAGCCCGATTGCCGCGGGCGCGACGGTGATGGCGACCGGCGGCGCGGCGGCGCTGTGGCGGCGCACCACCAATCCGCGCGGCGCGATCGGCGCCGGGCCCGTCCTGGCGCAGGCGGCCGGCGGCGACCTCGCCGACCTCGAGTTCTGCCAGTTCCACCCGACCGCGCTGGCCCTGCCCGGAACCCGCTTCGACGGGCTCCTGATAACCGAGGCGGTGCGCGGCGACGGGGCAACGCTGCTCGACGCTTCGGGGCGGCGCTTCACCGACGAGCTGGCCCCCCGCGACGCGGTCACCGCGGCGATCCTCGACCGGATCGAGGCCGACGGCACGCCCCACGTCAAGCTCGACCTGCGCCGCGTCGACCCCACCCAATTCCCCAACGTCTTCGAGTCGCTGGCCGAGGCGGGGCTGGACCCCCGCGCGGCGCCGGTCCCGGTCTCCCCCGCCGCCCACTATGTAATGGGAGGGATCGCGGTCGACCTCGAGGGGCGCTCCTCCCTGCCCGGCCTCTACGCGGTCGGCGAGTGCTCCTGCACCGGCCTGCACGGCGCCAACCGGCTCGCCTCCAACTCGCTCAGCGAGTGCTTCGTGTTCGGCGGGCGGGCGGCGCGGGCGGCGCTGGAGGAGAACCCGCCGGCCGAGCGTCCGCCGCTGCCCGATTGGCGCTTCGAGCCCCCCACCGAGGGGACCCGCGACGCGGTCTGGCGTCTCGCCGGGCCGCTGCGGCGCCCCGAGCCACTGAGCGAGCTGACCCGGGACCGCTACCCGCTCGCCCGCGCAATCGGAAGCTGCGCGCTGGAGCGCCGCGAGTCGCGGGGCGGCCACCTGCGCGCCGACTTCCCGGGCGCCGACCATAAGCTCGACAGCATCCATCTCGTCCTCGGCCCCGGCGGGGAGATCCGCCGCGAGAAATGGCACTGACGCCCCCCAGGGGCCGATGGGCCTAAAACCGACGATATACGTCGGTTTTAGGCCCATCGGCGGGCTTTTGCTGACGCAGCGCTCGGAGTCCGGTTAGCTTCAACCGATGTTGCTCGGAGTCGACGTGGGCGGGACCTTCACCGACGCGGTCCTCTTCGACGGCGCGGCGCTGCATACGGCCAAGGTCCCGACCACCCCCGGCGAGGAGTCGGCGGGGGTGATGAAAGCAATCGAGGAGGTGCTGGGGCGCGCCGGCGCATCTGCCGCGGAGGTGGAGGCGTTCGCACACGGGATGACGGTCGGCACCAACGCGCTGCTGGAGGAGCGCGGCGCGCGGACGGCGCTGGTCGCGACGCGCGGTTTCGCCGACCTGCTGGAGATCGGCCGCCAGGACCGCCCCGACCTCTACCGCCTCTGCGCGCCGAAGCCGGCGCCGCTGGTCGAGCCGGAGCTGCGCTTCGAGACCGCCGAGCGGGTCGGGCCGGAGGGCGTGGTCGAGCCGCTCGGGGCGAAGGAGCCGGAGAGGCTCGCCGAGCTGCTGCGCGAGTGCGGCGCCGAGTCGGTCGCGGTCTGCCTCCTCTTCTCTTATGTGGACCCCTCCCATGAGCGACGCATCGCCGAGCACCTGCGGCGCGAGCTGCCCGGGGTGCACGTCTCCGCCTCGCACGAGGTGCTGCCCCGCTTCCGCGAGTACGAGCGCTGCTCGACGACCTCGATCGACGCCTACCTCTCCCCCCTGCTCGGCCGCTACCTGGGCCGGCTCGGCGAGGCCGCGGCGGGGGCGGGTCTCCCCCAGCCCCTGGTGATGCAGTCCTCGGGCGGCGTCGCCGCGGCGGAGGAGGCGGCGCGGGCCGGCGCCTGGAGCGTGCTCTCCGGGCCGGCCGGCGGCGCCGTGGGAGCAAGCCTGCTCGCCCGCGCCTCCGGCGACGGCAACGCCCTCGGCTTCGACATGGGCGGGACCTCGTGCGACGTCTGTGTGGTCGAGAAGGGCGAGGTGCGGCGAACCGACTCGCGCCGGATCGGCGGCCGCGTGATCCAGCTTCCGATGGTCGACGTGCACACGGTCGGCGCCGGCGGCGGCTCGGTCGGCTGGCGCGACCCCGGCGGCGTGCTGCGGGTCGGGCCGCGCTCGGCGGGCGCGGACCCCGGGCCCGCCTGCTACGGGCGCGGCGGCGGCGAGCCGACCGTCACCGACGCCAACCTGCTGCTCGGCTACCTGGCGGCGGACTCGCGGCTCGCCGGCGGCGTCGACCTCGACGCGACCGCGGCGCGCGGCGCGGTCGCCGGGCTCGCCCGCTCGCTGGGACTCGACGAGCTGGAGACCGCGGAGGGGATCGTCCGGGTCGCCAATCAGGAGATGGTGCGGGCGCTGCGCGTCGTCACCGTCGAGCGCGGCGTCGACCCGCGCCGCTTCGCGCTGCTGCCCTTCGGCGGCGCCGGCCCGATGCACGCGGCGGCGATCGCGACCGAGCTGGGGATCGAGACGATTCTCTGCCCCCGCGCCGGCGGCGTCCTCTCGGCGCTCGGCCTCTGCGCCTCGGACCGCCGCCGCGACACGACTCGGACGGTGATGCTGGGAGGCGAGGAGCTGAGCGCGGGACGGATCGCCCGCGAGGTCGAAGAGCTGATCGCCCGGGCGGGACGCGACCTGCCGGGCGCGACGCCAGAGGCGGCCTATGAGATGCGCTACAGGGGGCAGGCCTTCGAGCTGACCGTTCCCGGGCCGGTCGACCCCGACCCCGCCGACCTGCTGGAGCGCTTCGCCGCCGCACACGAGGAGCGCTACGGCTACCGCGACCCCGACGGCGAGGTCGAGCTGGTCCACATCCGCCTGGCGATGGTCGTTCCCGGACCGCGGCCGCGGCCGTCGGCGGCGGCAGAGGGACGCCTGGCCGAGAGCAGCCGGACCACCCGCTTCGACGGCGAGTGGCTCGACGCCCGGATCCTGCGCGGCGAGCCGCCGGCCGGCGCCCGCGCCGAGGGGCCTGCGATCTTCGAGCTGCCCGAGGCGACGATCGTGCTGCCCCCCGACTGGGTGGCCGAGGTCGACGGCGCGGGGACGATCGTCGCGCGCGGGAGCGGCTCGTGAGCCTCGACCCGATCGCCCTCCAGGTCCTGGCCGGCGGCCTGCGCGCCGCCTGCGAGGAGATGGGGGCGGTGCTGATCGGGGCCTCGCACTCGGCCAACATCAAGGAGCGCCGCGATTGCTCGACGGCGCTGTTCGACCCCGCCGGAGAGATGACGATGCAGGCCGAGCACATCCCGGTCCACCTCGGCTCGATGCCGGAGGCGGTGGCGGCGGTCCTCGACCGCGACCACCGGCCCGGCGACGATTGGATCCTCAACGACCCCTACGAGGGCGGCACCCACCTGCCGGACATCACCCTCGTCAGCCCCGTCTTCGCCGGCGGGGCCCTGCTCGGCTTCGCCGCGAGCCGCGCCCACCACGCCGACATCGGCGGGCCGAGCGCCGGCGGAATGCCGGCCCGCTCCACCCGCCTCGAGGAGGAGGGCGTCGTCATCCCTCCCACCCGAGCCGACGACGAGACGCTGCGCGAGCTGGCGGCGCGGATGCGCTCCCCACGGCAACGGCTCGCCGACCTGCGCGCCCAGCGTGCCGCCAACCGGGTCGGCGCGATACGGCTCGCCGAGCTGGCGGAGCGCCATGGCCTCGAGGAGCTGCGCGCCGGGATGGCCGCGGTCCTCGACTACGCGGAGCGGCGCACCCGCGCCGGGCTCGC
>DATMRN010000003.1:0-3657 GCA_035566275.1 Solirubrobacterales bacterium
CCGGACGGACGGACGCGTTTGCTGCCTGCTTGTTCCGGTGCGTCGAGGCGACCAGCTTGCGGGTGCTGTGGGTGCGGCTGAGCGCCGGGTCGTTGCCGGTGACGAGCTGGCCGAAGATGATTGCCCAGGCGATCGCGAACAGGGCCAGCGATCCCCGGATCGTGCGGCGTCGGATCGCGGAGACCCGGCGTCGTTTCGAACGTATCTTGGCGCGGGCAAGGCCCTTGGCCTCGAGGCGGTGGAGGTCATCCATCGACGGCATCCTCCGTCTGGTTCCCTAAGCGGAGGCGAATACCGCCTTAGAAAGCTCTTAGCCTGATGAAAGCTTTCTTCGTTGACTTTTAGCCGCTGTTTACCGGTCCGACAGATGCTCGCTGGGTGCATCAGTCGCCGGCTCACCGACCGCGACGGCGGGCGAGGCGAGCCGCCCTCTCCGGCGCCCACCGCAGGCGCCGGCTTGTCGTCGCGATCGCGATCATTGCGGCCCTCGTCGTCATCGCGGTGCTGACGGCCCGCCCCTTTGGCGGTGGCGGAGCGACGAACAACACCGACACCTCCGCGTTCAGGACGACCTTGATCGCCCACGCCGCCCCCACTCCACTCCCCGCGCCGATCTCCGGCGAGTCCGTCGTCGCGATGCGCGGCGGGCCGCTGATCCTCGGCGGCCTCGATTCCTCGAGCGCCTCGGTCAGCGGCGTCTTCCAGCTCGACGCGGGGAGCGGGCGGCTGCGCGAAGCCGGCGCTCTGAGCGGCCCGCTGCACGACGCCGCCGCGGCGGCGCTCGGCGGCCAGGTGCTCGTCTTCGGCGGCGGTACCAAAACCAGCACCGACGCGGTCCAGGCGCTGCCGGCGCCGGGCGGCGCGGTCGCCTCGGGCACGACCTCACACCAGGTCGGGCGCCTGCCGACCGTCCGCTCCGACCTCAGCGCGGTGACGATCGGCGGGCGCGCTTACGTGCTCGGCGGCTATGACGGGAGCAAACCCATCGACTCCGTCCTGCAGACCACCGACGGCAGGAGCTTCACCCAGGTCGCGACCCTCCTCGCCCCCGCCCGCTACATGGCCGTGGCGGCGCTCGGTGGCCGGATCTACGCCTTCGGCGGGGAGACCGCGAGCGGCGGCGCGAGCGACGCGATCCAGGAAGTCGACCCCCAGGCGGGAACCGCCCGCGTCGTCGGCCACCTCCCCCGGGCGGTCTCCCACGCCGGCGCCGTCGTCCTCGGCGGCCGCGTCTACGTGTTGGGCGGCGACGTCGGCGGCTCGCCGAGCGACGCGATCTGGCGCTTCGACCCCGCCGGCGGCAAGGTGGCGCCGACCGGCCGGCTCCCCGTCGCAGTTGCCGGCGGCGCCACAGTCACGGTCGGCTCGACCGCCTACCTGATCGGCGGCACCGGCGCCGGAGAAGCGCCCCTGCGGACGATCGTCACCCTCAGCCTGCGCCGCGAAAGGGTCGCGCCGAAGTCGGCGTCGAATCCCCAGCCGCCGAGCTCGTCGTCCGCCGGCAACAGCTCCTACCCCTTCGCCGGCCGCCTGCTGATCGCCGACCGCGGCAACAACCGGCTGCTCGTCGTCAACGCCCGCAAGCAGGTGCTCTGGCGCTACCCGTCCCGCACCCACCCCGCGCCGCCGGGCGGCTTCTACTTCCCCGACGACGCCTTCTTCACCCACGGCGGCGCCGGGATCATCTCCAACGAGGAGCAGAACGAGCGGATCGTCCAGATCGCCTTCCCCTCGGGCAGGCTGCTCTGGTCCTACGGGCACCCGCACATCGCGGGCTCCGAACCCGGCTACCTGCACGAGCCCGACGACGCCTACCTCCTGCGCAACGGGACGGTCTCCGTCGCCGACGCTCAGAACTGCCGCGTCCTGATCATCTCCCAGGCGAAGAAGGTGCTGAAGGAAATCGGCAACCCCACAACCTGCACCCACGCACCGCCCCGTTCCCTCGGCTCGCCCAACGGCGACACGCCGCTGCGCGACGGCAACATCCTCGTCTCCGAGGTGACCGGCTCCTACGTCGACGAGATCACCCGCCATGGCAAGCTCGTCTGGAGCGTGCGGCTGCCGATCTCCTACCCCTCCGACCCTCAGCAGCTCGGGCCCGACCGCTATCTGGTCGCCAATTACGCCTCCCCCGGCGGCATCTACGAGTTCAACCGCGCCGGGAAGATCCTCTGGTCCTACCACCCCTCCTCCGGCAATGGGATGCTCAATCACCCCAGCCTCGCCGAGCGGCTGCCGGGTGGGCTGATCGCGGCCAACGACGACTACCGCAACCGGATGGTGATCATCGATCCGCAGACCAAGAAGATCGTCTGGCAGTACGGCAAGACCGACAGCCCGGGCCGCGGCCCCAACCACCTCCACATCCCCGACGGCTTCGACCTGCTGGCCCCGAACGGGACGACCCCCACGCACCCCTACACGGGTTGATACCTGGACTTCGTCCACCGGTTCGCTCTCTAGGCTCCAGAAGCAATGACGGGACAGACCCTCGCCCACGAGCACCTGGACGGGGACCGCCACCGGCACTCCCACGGGCTAGTCGACGAGAGCATCAAACGCTCGCGGGAGGGACTGAGGGCGGTCGGCCTGTCGCTGGTGGTGCTCGGCCTTGCGGCCGGCGCCCAGACGGTGATCTTCATCGCCAGCGGCAGCATCGCCCTGCTGGCCGACCTGATCCACAACTTCGGCGACGCCAGCACCGCGATCCCGCTCGGCATCGCGTTCGTGCTGCGCTCCCGTCGCGCCGAGCGAGCCGCCGGGCTGTTCGTGGTCGCGGCGATCTTCGTTTCCGCCTGCGTGGCCGGCGTCGAGGCGATCTCTCGGCTGATCCACCTTCAGACTCCCACCCATCTCCTCGCCCTGGCCGTCGCGGGGCTGATCGGCTTCGCCGCTAACCGGATCGCCGCCCGAATCCGGACCCGAGCCGGCAATCGCCTCCACAGCCCGGCCCTGATCGCCGACGGCAACCACGCCCGCGCCGACTCCTACGTCAGCTTGGCCGTCGTCGCCAGCGCCGTCGTCGTGGCTCTCGGCCTACCGATCGCCGACCCGCTGATCGGCCTGGCCATCACCGCGGTGATCCTCAAGATCACCTGGGATTCCTGGCGCACGGTGAGAGGTCATCAGCACCACCACTAGCCGGCGTCGCCAAGGTCCGCCAGCGACCCAACGACAAGGCGCGAGACGATCAGCCCAAACAGCTCGTCCGGCACCGAGTCAGGATCGAGGACTCGCTCAAAGGCAAGGCCGTTGACGAGCGCCCCGATGCCAACCGCGATCTGCGCGGCCGGCAGGGGGAGCTCGACACCGGCCGCGGCCGTCTGGCGCTCGACCGCTTCGGCGATGATCTTCACCTCTGCTGCGCGCTGCTTGACGAACTCGTCGCGGAGCTTTCGGTTTCTCGCCCCGTAGGCCCAGAACTCAAAGAACAGAAGCGGCCACTCCGGGTCCTCGCGGATGAAGCTCCCAAAGCGATCGCTGGCGGTCTGCTCGGCTCCCTGCGGTGAGGAAACGGCGTCGACCACGGCCCGGTAGTCCTCCAGGCGCTTCTCAAGCTCGTGGTCGTTCAAGGCGAGGAAGAGCTCCTCCTTGCCCTTGAATCGCGATGGCCGTCTGCGTGGCGTGCATCTTCGGCATGGGCACGATCGGCAA
>DATMRN010000004.1:0-3921 GCA_035566275.1 Solirubrobacterales bacterium
TCGTCGGGATCACCGTCCAGGCGATCTCCAGCCGCGTGTTGCCGTGGATCGGCTCGCCATCGGATTCGTCGCCCGGTTTTGCTTTGAATTTCCACAGCGCGTAGAAGAGCATCACCACGACCAGCGAGAAGACCAACGACGAGAGGACGATCATCACGTTGAGCAGGCCGTCGATCTTCGGCGCCGCGGTCGAGGCCTCCTGGCCGTCCCAGTTGATCGAGAGCATCACCGCCGAGATCGCCGCGGCCAGCGCAACGGTCGTGGCGAGCATCTTCACTATCGGCAGGCGGCCATACATGAGGCGGCGGGCATTCTATTGAAGCGACGGCGGGAAGCTTCGAGGCTTCTGGTGACTCTCGGCACTAGCTGCTCAGGGGCCCGGAAGCTCCTCCAGCCGACCCGCGGAGGCGGCGATAACTCCCCGCGCCACCCCCTCCCAGCTCCAGAGATCGTGAGTGGTCCGAATCAGCTTCTCCCGTGCTGCGGCACGACGCTCCTCCGGCAGCGCCAGCCAACCATTCAGGCGCTCGGCGATTGCCTCGACCGCCCCTTCCTCGACGGGGAACGAAGTGAGCCGGCCGACCTCAGGAGGCAGCGCGGCGGCCAGCTGCCGCGACACCTCCCGCATCCCGGAGTGGTCCGCAGAGACCGGCAGGACCCCGCAAGCGGCGGCCTCGACCGCAACCATCCCGAAGGCCTCCGGGAAGGTGCTGGGCATGACCAACGCCTCCGTACGCGGCAGCAGCTCGGCCACCTCGTGGTGCTCCAACCGACCGATGAACTCGACCGAGCCGGCAGCGGCCTGCGCTGCCTCGATGTAGCCACTAGGGGGATCGGCAAGGAAGGCGGAGAGGATCGGCAGCGGCTCCGCGGAACCGCCCTCCAACTCGCGCCCAAGGCGCGCGACCTCCCGGGCGTCGTCGAGTTCCCCATGTTCAAGAGCACCCAACAAGCGGCGTAGTCCGGCCTCGTACTCCCCAAACCCCGCGATCCGCAGCCGTGCCTCCGGATGCGCTGCCCTCACCAGCGGCCACGCGGCAAGCAGCAGATCCACTCCCTTGGAGACGATCAGCTTGCCTACGAACACGACCAGGTCGGAGCGCTCGTTCCCAGGGCTGAATTCGTCCGTATCCACCCCTGGGGGGCCCAAGCGGGTCTTCTCTCGCAGGCCCTCTACGTCCGGAAGCGCCGCCCAGAGGGACTCTGCCGTGTGGCGGGAACCGACCAGGACACCGGAGGCCGCTTCCATGCCCTCCCTCGCATAGGGAAGGAAGCGCGGATTGGGTTTGACCGTGTACTCGAGGGCGGAGCCGTGGATCTTGGCTGCGAAGGGAGCTACGTCAGCACGAGCGAGAATGGCCGGCCCCATGACCAGGTGGTTGGCCAAAGCCGCCTCTACTCCACCTGCTGCTTTTGCCACTTCACTTACCGCCGCGACGTTGGCGTCTATGTAGCGGTCGAGCTCCTTGTCGGTCAGCTCGGGGAAGGTTTTGACTTCAAAGCCCTCGTAGGGATCCTTTACATAGACGGGGAGGAGGCCGCCGATATCGGGGTTGTGGATCTGGACACCGTCCGACTCGACCTGGCGGTCCTGGCAGAGGAGGTGGACCTCGTGGCCGAGGCGGGCAAGGGCCTGGGCCAGGTTGGCGTTGTAGATATTGCTGCCGGTGCCGCGCAGCATGTAGCCATGGAATATGAGGATCTTCACGTTGGGCTCATTCCCCGCCGCCCCCCGGACGCGGAAGCGGGAGCCCATCCATATCTGATTCTCTGGGCTCCCGCGGGAGCAGAGGAGGCGGCGCCTGATTATCCTTCGCGGCGATGAACCAGCGGCAGCTCTACCGGATGCGCGCTCCGGCCTCTGGCCGTGAGGCGCTTGCCCATGCCGAGCCCGGCGTCGTCTACGTCGACCGGGAGACCGGCGAGGAGATGGAGCCGGTGGCGATGGTGCTGCCGCTCGCTCCCTCCGCTTCGGCTCTGCCGCGCACCCCGGAGAATCTACGCGCCTGCCGCCGCTGCGACCAGCTGATCGGCCTCGACGTAAGCGACTGCCCGTACTGCGGCCTCCGCCAGAGCGCGCCCTGACCGGCGCATTTCGGCGTCCTCGGTCGGTCGTGTGCAGAGCACACTTCCCTCCCTGCGTCCTTGAACTGCTTGGTCAGTGCGCGTCTGGTCTCAATCGAGCTGACTACGGCTTCTTGACGAGAGTCGCGGTGTAGAGCAGGCGGGCGTTGGAGTAATAGCAGCCGTAGGTCTTGGTCTTGCCGATGACCTGCTGGGGGTGGCCGCCCTGGATGTCTTCCTTGGAGGCGCAGTGCTTGGACAGGCGGCTGCCGCGCCAGGTTTCGTTGGCCGCCACGTTGAAGGCGAACATCGGCGCCCAGGTCGGCACGGTGAGGGCGACGACCTGGCCCTGGAGGACCGAGAGCGGGTGTTCGAGGGCGAAGATCACGGTGCTGCCGAAGTAGGGGTTGAGCACCTCGACCGGGCTCTGGCGGACCAGCGTGTACTGGGGAGGATTGGCGCCTTTGACGGGGCGCAGGACGCCGATCCGAGCCTTGGCGGGCTGGCCGAGGAATTCGTTGAAGAAGCCGACCTCGTTGGTGGTGGTGGTGGAGTTCTTGGTCGAGGGCCTGGAGAGGGTGATCGACCAGGCGACGACCTTGCCTTCGAACGGCGCCTCGTAGGGCTTTGCCACGCCGCCGGCGAGCGCCTGGAAGCCGGTGACGTGTCCCTCGACCCGGCACGGCGTGATCTCCACTTTGTTGACGATCTTGCCGGGGCAGGACGGGG
Organism: Solirubrobacterales bacterium; assembly: GCA_035566275.1. Taxonomy (GTDB): domain Bacteria; phylum Actinomycetota; class Thermoleophilia; order Solirubrobacterales; family 70-9; genus DATMRN01. The sequence goes on from DATMRN010000004.1 coordinate 2,794, forward strand.
GCGGCGTGGATGAGGTCTGGCCGAGGACGACGACCCGCAGGGGGGCTGAGTCGGCGGCGCCCGGCCATGTCGCTGCGACCAGGGAAGCGAACAGGCACGCGGCGGCTGCGGCCAGCGCCCAGGTCCTGCCGGATCGGCTTTTCGTTGCTTCGAAGAGCATCGACTTGTAGGCAACACTGGGCGAACTCCCCAGTTGCGGCCGGGATTCTGCCTTCCGAAGCGCAGGGATGCCTCGCCGAGGGCTCACCTGCACGATCCCGGCCACCCCGTCTCTGTAGGGTTGGCGCCCCCAGATGGAGGCCTCCGACCACGCAGACGAGTTTGTCCCGGCGGGCTTGGCCTCCCTCGGGATCGAGGCCGACGAGGTTGACCTGGCGGTGATGGGCGCCGCCCACCGGATGTTCTGGCCCTCGATCCTCGAGCTGCTCTCGATGGACACGAGCGGCGTCGAGCCGGAGCGCTGCCCGGACCTCTCCAAGGCGCCCGAGACGCCGTGAGCGCGGAGCGAACAAGCGTGCATCTCCGGTTCTTCGCGCAGAGAGCGAAGCGGGAACAGTTGTGTTGAGCGCGCTCGACCTGCCGTTGCGCGACCAGGCCGCGGCGATCGCCGGCGGCGAGGCCGACCCCGCCGAGCTGCTCGAGGCGACGCTGGCGCGGATCGAGGAGCGCAACCCCGAGGTCAACGCCGTGGTCGAGACCTTCCCGGAGCGCTCGCGCGAGATGCTCGCCGCAGCGCCCGACGGGCCGCTGCGCGGCGTCCCGGTCGTGATCAAGGACGAGTGGCCGCTGCCCTGGCGGGCGCAGCGCTTCGGCGCCGCGGAGATGTTCGCCCACCCCGAGCCCGCCGAGTCCGGCCCCTACCGCGCCCTGCGCGACGCCGGCGCGGTGATCGTCGGGGTCGGCAACATGCACGAGCTGGGCTCCAGCAGCACCGGCAACACGTCCGTCTACGGGCCGGCCCGTAACCCCTGGAACACCGAGCGCTGCCCGGGCGGCTCCTCCAGCGGGCCCGCCGCCGCGGTCGCGGCGGGTCTCGTCGCCGGGTCGGTCGGCGCCGACGGCCTCGGCTCGGTTCGCTTCCCCGCCGCCTACTGCGGGCTGACCGGGCTGAAGCCGACCTTCGGCCGC
>DATMRN010000005.1:0-8016 GCA_035566275.1 Solirubrobacterales bacterium
CCGTCACGGTCCTGGGCGCCGGCAAAGCCGGCCTCACCCCCAACCCCGAAACGATCGCCAAGCTGAACGAACTCTTCGTCGCGGTCAACCCGATCTTCCCCGCCGAACACCTCGGCTCCGCCTTCACCTTCCCGATCTTCGGCGGCACGATCGCCACCGACGCCTCGACCGGAACGATGGAAACCAACGGCAGTCTCGAACTGATCCAGCTGAGCGGCGGCCAGGTCTTCCTGCACGAACCCTGGGTCGACCTCGCCACCAAGACGGTGAGCGCCGAAGTCGACGTCGAGCCCTCGCCGCCCTACCCCGGCAAGCAGGGACGCCTGACGATCGCCGACCTCGGCCTCGCCGGTGCGGCGATCTCCTCCAACCCGGCAGCCCGCACGGTCACGGTCAACAACGCCACCGCGACCATGCAGGCGGGGATCGCCGCAACCCTGAACGAAGTCTTCGCCAAACCGAAAGGCAAAGGCAACGTCTTCAAAGCCGGCGACCCGCTCGGCGCCCTCTCCTTCACCGCGCAGGGGCAATAGCCGGGCAGAACGTCCCTTCACACCCCCTTTACCTCCCCGACCTACCTTTCCGCCGCCAGAGCAGTGGACGCAGTCACCACACAACCAGTCGACCGACTTGCGGAGCTGCCCCTCAGCGACGAGCGGCGCGCTGCGCTTCGCGACGTCCTGGGGGCGTTCTTCTCCTCCCGGGCGCTGGTCTGGGTCGCGGGGATCCTCGCCGTCCTCGCGGTCGGCTTCTTCCCCGGCGGCTCGGGGTCGCTCGACCCCCACCACCTGACGGCGCCGTTTCACCAGCGGCTTCTCAACATCCTCATCTCACCCGCGACGCGCTGGGACTCGGCCTGGTACCTGGCCATCGCCAAGACCGGCTACGCGCTCTCCTACCAGACCGTCTTCTTCCCCATCTACCCGGGGCTGATCGCGCTCGGGGGAGCGCTGGTGGGAAGCGGCCTCGACGCGATCGTCGGCATCGTCGTCTCATGCGCCGGCGCGCTCGGCGCGCTCTACCTCCTCCACCGCCTGGTGACGCTCGAGTTCGACGCCGGGCTGGCTCGCAACACGGTCTGGATCTTCGCCTGGCTGCCGACCGCGCTGGCCCTGTCGGCGGTCTATTCGGAGGCTCTCTTCCTGCTGCTCGCGGTCGGCTCCTTCTACGCCGGGCGGACCGGCCGTTGGGCGCTGGCCGGCCTGCTGGGCGGGCTCGCCGCCGTGACCCGCAACGGCGGCATCCTGCTCCTGCTGCCCCTGCTCACCCTCTACCTCTATGGCCCGAGGATGGACCGTGAGCCCGACCGCATCGCCGGCGGGTTGAGCCCCCGCTATCGCCTGCGGCGCGACGCTTCCTGGATCGCCCTCGTGCCCCTCGGGCTCCTCGCCTACATTGCCTACCTCTACTTCACCACCGGCCAGCCGCTCGGCCCCTTCGTCCATCAGAGCCACTGGGGCCGCCACTTCTTCCCGTTCGAGGCGATCCCGCTCGCGGTTTGGGGCGTCTTCAGGGAGATCGCCGCGGCCATCCCGGGCCTCGATCCCCACCTGGCCCGGCACATGACCTCGAGCGGCGCCCTGCGCCACTTCTACGACCTCGCCTTTCTCGTGCTCTCCCTGTTCCTGCTGCGCCTCTGCTGGAAGCGGCTGCCGGCCGCCTACACCGTGTTCGCCGCCGCCAGCCTCGCGATGGCCATCTCCGTGCCTGCGACCAACGAGCCCCTGAAGTCCTTCCCCCGCTTCACGCTGGTGATGTTCCCCCTCTGGATCGCGCTGTCGCTGTGGGCGACCGAGCGCAGGCTTGTGCGAACGGTCATCGCGGTCTCGGCGCCACTGCTCGCCCTCTATGCCTACCTGTTCGTCTCCTGGAGCTGGACGCCCTAGCGGCGGACCCGCTGCTTCATGACGTTCTGGCCAGCCACGACAGCCGCCCTTTCCGATGTCGCCATCCTATAGCGCTATCATTTGTCCACAGTGACCGTGACCGCCACCGCCACCATCCGCGTACCCCGCGAGACCCGCGACCAGCTCGCCGCCCACGCCCGCGAGCGCGGCGTATCGCTCTCTTCGCTGTTGTCCGAGTTCGCCCGCCGCGCCGAGCGAGCCGACGCCCTGCGCTCGGAGCGTGAGGCGACCCGGGCCGACGCCGCCAGTCGCGACGTCGGCGCCGAGGAGCGCGAGTGGGAGGCGGTTATCGGCGATGGCGTCGACTGAGCAGCCGCGACGGGGAGAGATCTGGCTCGTCTCCCTCGGCGCCGCTCGTCGCGGCGAGCCCGGCAAGAACCGCCCGGCGATCGTCGTCTCCGTCGACGACCTCCTGACCGGCGGTGAGGATGAGCTGATCGTCGTCGTGCCGCTTTCCAGTTCGCGCACCCCCTCCAAGCTTCGTCCGCCGGTCTCCCCGGCCGAGGGCGCCGAGGCTCCCAGCGCCGCGATCTGCCGCGCCGTCCGCGCCGTCTCTCGCCGTCGTCTCCTGCGCCGCGTCGGCGCGGCGAGTCCCGAGACGGTGACTGAGGTCGAGTGCGCCATCGCCACCGTTCTCGGTCTCGATCGACCAATCGCCAGCGCCCAGGCGTGAGAGATGTCTGGGTTCCTCCTCGAGGGAGGTGCGGGACTTGCGCTCGTCGAGAAGCGCCACACCGAGGGCCACCTCGACAACCGATAGTCGCCTGGTAGTATTCATCCCATGCGAACTACCATCGACCGTGCCGGACGAGTGGTCATACCCAAGCCGATGCGCTCGGCGCTGCGGCTGAGCGGAGGGGAGGAGGTGGACATCTCCATCTCGGGTGAGCGGATCGAGCTGACGCCCGCTCCCCGCCCCACGCACCTGCGCCGCGGCGCTCACGGCCTGCTCGTCTCCGACCTGCAGATGCCGCCCCACGGCCCCGAGGAGGTTCGCGACGCGCTGGAGCGAGCCCGGCGTTGATCGCCCCCGACAGCTCCGTCCTGATCGCGGGCTTCGTCGCCGGCCACCGCTTCCACGAGGCCACCCTGCCCTCGCTCGCCGAGGTGGCGGCGCGCGGCGGCCTGATCGCCCACACGATCGCGGAGACCTACTCGGTGCTGAGCGCCCCAGGCGGCATCTACAGGGCAGAGCCGCGCGCGGTGCTCGACTACCTCGCCCAGTTCCTGGGAGAGGGCTCGCCGATCCCGGTCTTGCCCGCCGCCTACCGCGAGGCCATCGATCTGCTTGCCGGCAACGGCCGGCCCGGCGGCGCGGTCTATGACGCGCTGATCGCCCTCGCCGCCCGCGACGCCGAGGTAACCCTGGTCAGCCTCGACACCCGTGCCGCGCCGACCTATGAGCTGTGCGGCGTGGACGCGAAGCTCCTCGCGCCCACCGGCTAGAGAAACCCGGCAGGTTCGCCCCCACAAAATCTTTCACCGTGTCGCCACGGGTAGGCCCAAAAATCCCCGCGCAGCTTGTCGAACCACCGCCTTCGGGCTATGCTCGCACGATGGCGATCAAGCTCCACCGCTGCTCCAACGAGTGGGTCAAGATCAGCGCCCACCCATGCTGGAAAGTGCAGAAGGCGCTCGACGAGCAGGGGATCGACTACGAGCTGGTCAAGGGGCCGCTCCGCACTGGCAAGCGCGATCAGCTCGAGCAGCTCTCCGGCCAGCGCAAGTACCCGGTGATCGAGTTCGAGGACGGTCGCGTCTATCGCGAAGAGTCCAAGGACATGGCCGCGCGGATCCGCTCCGGCCAGCTCCTCGCGGCCGACGCCGAGGACGGTCCCGCCGACCCGGCCGCCTAGCGTCGCAGGGCATCGCGGCTTTGCCCGGCTCAATCCGGCGGGCTTTCGCGGCCGCGTGCCGCCTGGGTTTTAGCCGCGTGCCGCAGCGAGGCCGCAAGCAGTCCCGTGACGGCGACCGGAAGCACCCACCAGGCGGGAGCGCCCGTGCTCGCGAGGAGCGCCGTCACGACGATCGCCAGCGCGACCCCGATGGCGGTGCGCCAGTCGTCGCCGACGACGAACTCCCAGACAGCGTGCACGACGGGCCGTAGCTTGTTCACGCGCCGCCGGTCGCCTGTGCAGCCGAGTCAGGGGCCGGTGATCGGTCGCGGCGCAAGCTCGCCGCCATCGCGAGCGAGAGCGCGAGCGTTGCGGGAACGATGGCGAGCAGCGCCGCGTCGCCTCCGGGCCAGCTCGCGCCGGCGCCCTCGGCTCCCCAGAACATGCCGAAGGAGCAGAGCATGACGCCGACCGCGAGCTTCATCGTGTTCTCGGGAACCCGCGCCAGAGGCGCCCGCATCGCGACTCCGGCGGCGATCACCACCGCGATCGCGACGGCCGCGGCGAGAGCGGCAAGGCCGACGTCGTGCTGGTTGGCGCCGAAGGTGAGCACGATGAATGCCACCTCCAGCCCCTCGAGGAGGACTCCTTTGAAGGCGATCGCGAAGGAGTAGCCGTCGAAGTCGCCGGGGGCTCGGCCCGCCGCGCGGGCGGCCGCGGCCTCCTCGGTGAAGGCGCCGAGCTCGTCGTGCAGGGCCTTCAGGCCGGCGGCGCGGAGGATCGCCTTGCGCAGCCACTGCAACCCGAAGATCAGGAGCAGCCCGCCGACCGCGACTCGCAGCACGCCGATCGGCAGCGAGGTCAGCGCCGGGCCGAGCGCCGCCACCACGACCGCGAGCGCGAGCGCGGCTGCGGCGACCCCGCTGATCGCCGCGAACCAGCTGCGCGTCGTCCCGACGGCGAGGACGATCGTCAGCGCCTCAACCGCCTCGACGGCGCAGGCGAGGAAGACCGAGAGCGCGAGCCCAGCCTCTGCGCCGCTCATGCTTGCCACGAAGTTTCAGCAGCCACCCGATCATTCTGACCGAGGACTTCCGTGCATGTCGCCCATGATCCCGGCTTTGGTCCGGCAAGGCGAGCCGTTTCTAAAAAAAGCTTGCGTTTCGGGGCACGGGGGTCATAGGCTCGTCGGGCATGAAGGTCGGACGGACCCGAATCGCTCTCGCTGTACCCCTCGCGGTTGCGATCGCGAGCCTTGCGGTCGGCGGGCCCTCGGCGCTTGGCAAGAAGCACCACAAGCCCACAAAGGTGGCCGCAACGGCAACCCTCGCCCACAACGACGCGACCGGCGACTTCACGGGCACGCTGAGCAGCTCCAACCCGATCTGCATCGGCATGCGTTCCGTCGATCTCTGGTCATTTGGCGCGAGTCCCAGTAATTCCCCGACGCTTCTGGGATCCGCGACGACGACTCCCAGCGGCCAGTTCACCTTCCACGAGCCGACCGCGCAGGCCGGCTTCTACGGGGTGTCCTCCCCAAGGTGGACCCTTCACCAGGGAATGAAGAAATCGAAGAAGACATTCATCTGCCTGGCAGTCACCTTCCCCGCAACGAACTTCTAGGGTGGGCCGAGCCGACGTGGACCTCGGTGCTGCTGGGCAAACTGACCGGCCTTCGGCCTCAGCTCAGCCCTCGACTTCGCGATAGTGGTCGCGCCAGATCCCGCGGTAGACCCGCAGGTGGCGGGGCAGCGTCCTCAGCCCGGGGATGAAGGGGATGCAGACGAAAGCGAGGCTGAGGATGCCCATCAGGACGAAGATCAGCGCGTCGGCGTTTTCGGAACTCTTGAACGGTTCGATCTGGTACCAGACGGTGTAGAGCCAGAGCCAGACCTGCCCCGGATAGCTGCCCGTCTCATTCATCATTCCCCACTGGGTGCCGAGCAGGTGCTGGCCTTCGGCGCGTTCTTCGAAGTAGGCGCCGCTGGCGAGGAAAAGCAGCGGCTTGGTGTAGTTGGTCTCATAGAAGCGATGACTGCCGGCGATCAGGGCGCCGTCGAGCCCGCCGCTCTGGGCGAGGCCGAGCAGCGCCGCCATCATCGGCGCGACCGGGCCGTAGCGGCCGGCGGGTAGGAGCGGGACGCCGCGCAGGAAGCGAGCCTTTGGCAGCGCTTCTTCGTAGGCGCCGGTCCAGGCTGCCTGCAGCTTGGCAGGCGCCGCCTGGTAGGCGGCGAGGGAGAGCCTGAGGCGCGGGTCGGCGGGGATCTCCTTCAACGGTTCGATCACGTAGTCCTGCGCCGTGTCGATCGGGATCTTGACCCCGGCCGCTTCCTGGAGGGAGATCGGCCCGATCTTCTGAGCTGCGTCGGGGGTGTGGTTGTAGGGCGGGCCGTAGGTGGCGATTCCGCTGGTCCCGTCCAGCTCGCCGACCGCGGTGGTGAGGAAATCGCCGGGGGCCGCCTTCGCCCAGCTTTGGATCGTCGTCGGCGAGTCGTCGGGGGAGGAGAAGAGGACGGTGAGGATCACCGCGAGCCCCGCCATCGCCACCAGCGCGACGACGAGCTCCTTGACCAGGTCATAGCGGACGAAGGGGCCCGGCCAGGGAGAGGCGTCGTCCGGGACCGCCGGGGCCGGGCTCCTCGCGCCGCTCATCGCGCGCTTCCCTCGCTCGGCGCCGCCTGCTGTGGCGGAGGGGTTGGCTTCGCCGGGTAGGGCGGCACCACCCCGTGGCGGCGCACCAGCAGCACGTGCCAGACGACCAGCGCGACCACGGCCAACGGCAGCAGGATCACGTGGAAGGTGTACATCTGGCCGAAGTCGGCGACGTTGAAGAAGGAGCCGATCCCGACCGAGTTGAGCCCGTCCTTGCCCTCGAAGGCGATCCACTGCGAGTCGAAGTTCTGCTGGGAGAGGTAGCCGGTGAAGGCGGCGCCGATCGCGACCAGGAAGGCGATCGCGCCGGTCATCCAGGTGCGGCCGCGGCCGCCGCGCCAGGCGCCCATGAAGAACTTCCCCCAGAGGTGGACGACCATCGCGAAGAAGAACAGCTCGACGGCCCAGAGGTGGATGCCGTTGAAGAACCGCCCGATGCCGGCGACGTGCCACCATTCCGGCCCCTTCAGGCCGAGGATCGTGCCGGAGGCGACGACGACTACCAGCGCCGCGATCGTGGCGACGCCGAAGACGTAAATCCACGAGGACACGTAGGCGGGCTGGCGGTCGGGGAGCAGCTTCTCCGGCGGCAGCGCGCCGACCGCGCGCTCGCGCACCCAGGTCGTCCACATCTGTCGCTCCTCGGGGGAGACGGGGCGACCCTCGCCGTCGCTCACGACTCGCGTCTCCGCTTCGGAAAGGGGATCAGGATCGCGGCGACGAAGACGGCGATCATCAGCAGGATGACGACGACGTTCGCCACCGACATCTGGAAGAAGTGCCAGTGCAGGTAGTGAGCCGGGTGACTCAGGTCGAACAGCGCGGCCGAGACCACAGGTACCGCTGATGCCATTGCGTTACCTCAACCCCTCCGATCGGTTGAGGCGACGCTACACCCGGAACTCCCCTTGTCAACCTAAGTCCACCCGGCGTCCGCCGCTGCGCGAGGGCCGCCGGCTCTACCCCCGCGCCGCGGGCCTCAGCGAAGTCACCGAGCGCGTCCTCCTCGGCGGCGTCGCCTCGCTCATCGCCAGCCGCCTTCTCGCCGAGAAGGTCGATCGCCTGCCCGGCCGCGGGCCCGAAATCGCGGAGTTCCTCCTCGCTCCCCACCTCGGCCCGGCCGAGGCTCGCGAGTTCGTCTCCTCCTGACCGGCTGACAGCCCGCTCGTCCATCGTTTGCAAGGGCTTTTCCTGCTCTGCAAACTGTCTCATTTCTATCGAAAACTGCTAGTTGACAGCATAAAAGAAAGCGTTTATTGTGTGCAACATCTAGTTTCTGGGACGGGCAGGGACGCAAGCCCAGGAACAAACGGATCCCCGCGGGAACGGGGGCCAGGGAACAGGGAAAGAGGGACGCATCGCATGAAGTCCGAGGCACCAAGCAGCAGGGACCAAAGCTTCGCCGCCGCGGCTTCGAGCCGTGCCCACGTTCAGACCTCCCACGCGGCCGAGAACTTCTTCCCCATCGTCACCCATCTTCCCCAGTCGGCGCCCACCTGCTCTCCCTGGCAGTCGGCGCCCGAGGAGCAGGGCGAGCGGCGCCCGGACGTTGAGCGGACCCCCCGCTCCTTCGCCCGGGCCGCTCGCCGCCGCTCCACCCACTTCACCGCAGCACCCGCCAC
>DATMRN010000006.1:0-12065 GCA_035566275.1 Solirubrobacterales bacterium
GCGAGCGGCATCTGCGGCTCCGACCTCCACATCTACCACGGGCGGGTGCCGGTCGAGCCCGGCTTCACGATCGGCCACGAGTTCGTCGGCACAGTGCTGGCGGCGGGGCCCGACGTCGAGCGGGTCGCCGTCGGCGACCGCGTGCTCGGCTGCTTCCACACCGCCTGCGCGACCTGCGTCGCCTGCCTGCGTGGCGACTACCACCGCTGCCGGCGGGGCCGCACCTTCGGCCACGGCTCCAAGCTCGGCGACCTGCAGGGCGCCCAGGCCGAGCAGCTGCTGGTGCCGCGCGCCAACCTGACGTTGCGGCGGGTGCCGGAGGGGATGTCGGCGGAGGTCGCGCTGTTCGCGGGCGACGTGATGGGGACCGGCTACCATGCCGTCGCCCACGCGGGGATGCGGTCCGGCGACACCGTCGCGGTGCTGGGGCTGGGCCCGGTCGGCCTCTGCGCCGTGCAGGCGGCGCAGGCCTCCGGCGCCACCCAGGTCTTCGCGATCGACACGGTGCAGCAGCGCCTGGCAATGGCGGCGGAGTTCGGCGCCACCCCCATCCATCTCACCGAGGGGGACCCGAAGCGCGCCGTGCGGTCGGCGACCGACGGCGGCGTCGACGTCGCGGTCGACGCGGTCGGCGATCCGGGCCCGCTTGCGTTGGCGATCAGCCTGGCGCGCGATGCCGGCACGGTCTCCGGGATCGGCGCCTACGCCGGCCACGGCGATGTGCCGCTCGGGCTCGCCTGGCTGAAGGGGCTGACGCTGCGGCTCGGGCTCGCCAACGTGATCGCCCACGTCGACCGCGTCCTGGCGCTGATCGAGGCCGGCAAGCTCGACCCGGCGCCGCTCGTCACCCACCACATGAAGCTCGACGAGGCCGCCGAGGCCTACGCGCTCTACGACCAGCGCGAAGCGCTGAAGATCGTCCTGACGCCGTAGAGCGCCCGGATTCCCCCAGTTTCCGCCCCTGTGCAGCGGGGGCGCTGTGTAAAAGCTCACGTTTCTCTCTACAGTGAAGCGGTGCGAGCCAAACGCCTGCTGACAGCGGGGCTGGCGGTCGCACTGCTGGGGTTGGCTTCCGCCGGGAGTGCGCTCGCTTGCTCCTGCGCGCCGGCGTCTCCCTCCGAGTCGCTGGCCCGGGCGGACGCGGCGATCGTCGGTCGCCTCGTCAGCGTCGTCCCCCACGGCAGCTTCCACGCCGAGTATCGCTACCGGATCAAACGCGTCTACCGCGGCAAGGAGGAGATCGAGCCCGGCCAGATCCTTTCCGTGCTCAGCGCCAGCCGGGCCTCGGCCTGCGCGCTCCCCCGCCGCATGGGCCGTCGCTACGGCCTGTTCCTCCTCCGCGGCGGCCAAACCTGGGCGTCGGGCATGTGCGGAGTCATCTCTCCACGGCGACTGTGGCTGGCGGCCCGGCATCAGCCCCGCGTCTACCGCCGCCCCGCCGCCCTCGGCAGTGGCTGTTCGTAGCTGTGCTGTTTGACTAGGACACTTTGGTCGGCTACTGTGTCGATTGATGGCACAGCGGCAGGTTGCCCGGAGCGAGCCCAACCCTTTCTCGACCGACCCAAGCGACGAGCTTCCGGTCGGAGTGCAGCTGACCTGGCGGCTGCGGGCGCTGATCGCCACCGGCCAGCTCGGCAGTGGCGAGCGGCTGCCGAGCTTCCGCCGCCTCGCCGAGTGGGCGGGGGTGAACGTCAACACCGTGAGGGCGGTCTACGAAGGCCTCGAGGAAGAGGGCCTCGTCGTCAGCCGCCAGGGCCAGGGCACCTTCGTCGCCGACGGGTTCGAGCCGACGCCGCAGCTCGAGGAGATCGCGACCGATGCGCTGCTGCGCGCCCAGGAGGCGGGGCTCGACCCGCGCGACCTCGCGATCGTCGCGATGGCCTGCGCGAGCATGTCGGGGATGCTGGGGGAGGAGGACGCGCAGGCTGGGGCTCCGGCCGGCCTTCCGGACCCCACCGGCGCAAGCGAGACGATCGAGGTCCGCCACGAGCTGCGCCGGCAGATTGGCAGGCTCGAGGCCGAGCTGGCCTCCTACGCGCGGGACCTGCCGGGCGGGCTGCCGACCGCGCGGCGCTCCGCCGAGGCCCATGTCGCCGGGGTGGAGGAGCTGGAGCAGACCCGGGACACGCTGATCGCCCAGCTCTCGGAGGCCCAGCGCGCGGCCGAGGAGCGCGCCCGCCGCGCAGGTCGGGCAAACGATCGCCGCCGTGAGGTGCTTGCGACCCCCGCTCGCGAGGTTCTGGACCAGCCGGGCGGGGGCCCGTTACGCGGGGCGATGAGCTGGTGGCGAGCCGAGTCCTAGAGCGGGGGCTCCTCCCCGCCAAATCGATGTTCGAGGAGGTGGGGGAGATGACCATCCTCACCGCGAAGACGATCGTCTCCGCAGTGAGGTCCCCCTATCCATACGGGGAGGAGCTGGTCGGGCAGTTCCTCTTCGTGCTGAAGCTCTCCTGGTTCCCGCTCTTGATCTCCACCTTCGCCCTCAACCTGGGCGCCCCGGGGCTGCAGGCGGCCGGAGTGCTCTCGCTGTTCGGCGCGCTCGATCGGCTCGGCGGCTTCTTCGTGCTGACTGCGATTCGCTGGATCGGGCCGCTGGTCACCGCGGTGGTGGTGGCCGGAGTAGCCGGTACGGCGATCACCGCCGACCTCGGCGCTCGCAAGATCCGCGAGGAGCTCGACGCCCTTCAGGTGCTCGGCGTCGACCCGGTCAAGAACCTGGTCGTGCCGCGCTTCCTGGCGCTGATGATCGTCACCAGCCTGCTCGACATCTTCGCGATCGTCTTCGGCCTCAGCGCCGGCATCGCCGCCGAGCTCCTGTACCACCAGTCGCTCGGCGGCTTCTTCGCGACGCTCTTCTCCAATGCCACAGTCACGGACCTCTGGGCCTCGGTTCTGATGTGCACGATGTTCGGCGCGATCATCGCGGTCGTCTGCTCCTACAAGGGGATGACCGCGTCCGGGGGCGCCGCGGGGGTCGGCCGCGCCGTCAACCAGGCAGTGGTCATCGCCCTCGTCGCGGTCTTCTTCTTCCAGTTCGTCGTCACCTCGATCCTGCTCGCCACCAACCCCGAACTGCAGGCGATCCGATGATCGGCTGGCTCGACGTCCCGCGTGACTGGCTCGACTCCTTCGGGGAGATCGCACGCTTCGGCTTACGGGTCGCGGGCCAGGTCTACTCGGGCCGGGTGTTCAAGTTCTTCGGCGAGAGTCTGCGCCAGGCCGGCATCCTCATCTTCGGCTCGGCGTTGATCATCTGGGCCTTCGTTTTCATCCTCGGCCTCCAATGCGGGCTTCAGGGCGCCTACTTCAATCGCTCCATCGGCGCCCCCTCTTTGTCCGGCCTCTTCTCGGCCTACTGCGATCTGCGCGAGGGGCTGCCCTACGCTTTCGGCTACATCCTCTCGGCCAAGGTCGGGACCGGGATCGTCGCCGAGATCGGCGCGATGCGGATCTCCGACGAGATAGACGCGCTCGAAGTGATGGGGATCCAGCCGGTGACGTTCCTGGCCGCAACCCGCCTGCTGGGGGCGTGGATCGCGATCCCGTTTCTCTATCTGGTGGGGATCGTGGTCGTGTACTTCGCCAGCTACCTGGCGGTGGTCCAGCAGGTCGGTGACGTTTCCTCCGGCGGCTACCTGCTGATTTTTTGGATGTACCAGAGCCCGCCTGACCTGGTCTTCAGCCTGACCAAGGGAATGGTGATGGCCACCGCGATCATCCTGGTCGGCTGCTACTACGGCTACACCGCCTCAGGGGGGCCGGTCGGCGTCGGGACGGCTACGGCCCAGTCGATGGTGGTCAACATCATCCTCGTCCACATCATCGGCATGCTCGGCACCGTCGTCTTCTGGGGTTCCAACCCACGAGCGCCGATCGGCGGCTGAGTGGTCGCTGATTGCATCGCCGCCGCTGCCGTGGCAGCATGGTCGCGCGACCATGACGCTGTTGAGCGACTCCGAGATCGAGGCCCGCCTCGCCGAGCTGCCGGGCTGGCGGCGCGAGGGGGAGGCGATCGTCAAGGCCTTCGACCGCGGCGACTTCGTCGGCTCGGTCCTGCTCGTCGAGAGCATCGTCGAGCCGGCCGAGGCGATGGGCCACCACCCCGACCTGGCGATCTCCTGGAGCGAGGTCAAGGTGACGATCTCGACCCACTCCGAGGGCGGCCTCACCGCCGCCGACTTCGCACTCGCCACCAAGATCGACGCCCTCGCCTAGGCACCCACTCGCGATGGCTGAGGTGCTGAGGATCAACGACCGGCTCTCGATTCCGCTGGGGGAGATCGAGCTGCGCGCCAGCCGCTCCTCCGGGCCCGGCGGTCAACACGCCAACGTCACCGCTTCGCGGGTCGAGGCGGTCTTCGACATCGAGGCATCGGCGACCCTCGACGAGATGCAGCGGGCGAGGTTGATCGAGCGGGTCGGCCCGCTCGTCACCGCGGTCGCCCAAGATGCCCGAGGCCAGGCGCGCAACCGAGAGCTGGCGCTTCAGCGCCTCGCCAGGAAGATCGCCGCCGGGCTCGCCGTGCGCCGTCGGCGTCGCCCGACCCGCCCGAGCCGAGCATCCAAGGAGCGGCGCCTCTCGCAGAAGCGGCGCGCGGGTGAGCGGAAACGCGCTCGGCGCAGGCCCGGGGAGGAAGACTGAGCATGGCCAAGCGCAAGCGGTCCCGCCGGCCCAGGCAGGAGATCCCGACGGTCGACTACACCGATGCAGAGGGCAACGTCCTGACCCTGCGCCAGTCGCTCAGCCCGAGAACGATCGCCAAGATCGGCGAAGGCCCCGCGGGCGAGGCGACCTCCCTGGACGACGCCTGGCGCCGCCGCTCCGAGCTGCTCTTCGAGCGCCTGGCGGTCCGCTGGGAAATCGCCGGCCTCCCCCTGACCGACCAGAAGATGCTCCTCGGCCGCTACCGGATGGCCGACCCCGAGACCCAGAGCTGGGTCCGGCAGGCGATCGCCGACCACGTAGACCGGCATATCCCCGAGTTGTCGGAGTAGATTGCGTGGGCCGATGACCGAGCCAGACCGTGGAGACGACGCCGCCTCCCGCCTCTTCGGAAACCGCTTCCTCACCGAAGACGCTCCTGACAACGAGTTTCCATCGACCGGCATGGAGTCGCGGGACGCGATGCGCCTGCTTGACGAGGATCTTGCGCTGGAGGGCGACCCGCAGCGCAATCTGGCGACCTTCGTGACGACCTGGATGGAGCCCGAGGCGGACCGGATCATCGCCGAGAACCTCTACCGGAACTTCATCGACCACGCCGAGTACCCGATCACGGCCGAGATCGAGCAGCGCTGCATTCGGATGCTGGCCGACCTCTTCCACGCCCCCGGCGAGACGACCGGCGCCCGCACGCAGGGATCGTCGGAGGCGATCATGCTCGGCGCCCTCTCACTGAAGTGGAAGTGGCGAAAGCGCCGCGAGGCGGACGACAAGGCGACCGACAAGCCGAATCTGATCTTCGGCGGCGACGTGCACGTGGTCTGGGAGAAGTTCTGTCGCTACTTCGACGTCGAACCGCGGATCGTCCCGCTGCGGGAGAACAAGTACGTGATCGGGCCCGAGGACGTGGAGCCGCATCTGGACGAGAACACGATCGGCGTCGCGGCGGTCCTGGGCACGACATTCACCGGCCATACCGACGACATCGTCGGGATCGACAAGCTCCTGGTCGACCTGAAAGGTGAAAAGGGCCTGGACGTCCCACTCCACATCGACGCGGCGAGCGGCGGCTTCGTCTGGCCCTTCCTCTATCCGGACTCCGAGTGGGACTTCCGCCTCGAGCAGGTGCGCTCGATCAACGTCTCCGGGCACAAGTTCGGGCTCGTCTATCCGGGCATCGGGTGGCTGATCTTCCGCGAGACCTCGGACCTCGCCGAGGATCTCGTCTTCTACGAGAACTACCTCGGCAAGACCGACGCGACCTTCACCCTCAACTTCTCGACCGGGGCGTCGATGGTCCTCGCCCAGTACTACAACTTCGTCCGCTTCGGGCGCGAGGGCTACACCTACATCATGAAGGCCATGCAGCAGAACGCCCGCGCCCTGGCCGACAAGCTCGAGTCGGGCGGCGATTTCGAACTGATCGGGGCCGACAGGGAGCAGCTGCCACTTGTCGCCTTCAAGCTTGTCGCCGGGAAGAACTACGACGAGTTCGACGTCGCCTGGCAGCTCTCCGCCGAGCGCGGTTGGATGGTCCCCGCTTACACCATGCCTCCCAACGCCCAGGAGGTGAAGATCATGCGAGCCCTGGCCAAGGAGACCCTCAGCCGAGAGCAGGTCGACCGCCTATCCGACGACATCGCCCAAGCCTGCTCAACCCTTGAGAAGAAGGGCGGAGCCCACCCCGCCGAGCGCAAGCAGATCAAGACCGGCACGGGGTACTGAACAAACTCTGATTGGCGCGGCTGGTTTCGAACCAATGCTCCATTCGATCGCTCGGACGCCCGTACTCGAGCGAGCGCACTGCTTCAACCAGCTCGATTAGCCCCGCGTCGCCCGCCACACCCACAGCATCGCCAGCGGCTGCAGCGGCAGCCGCGCCCACAGCGCCCAGCGCGGCACGCGGTTAGGGTCGAGCCCCGGAACCTGCTCGGGGTGCAGCGCCATGTGGATGTTGGCAGGGAAGACGGCGAGGAGCAGGCCGAGCAGCCACCAGCGCGCGAAGCGGCGCCCGGCCGGCGGTACGACCGCCGCCGCCCCCGCGATCTCGGCGATTCCGCTGATCGTCACCGCCTCGCGGCGGAGCGGCAGCCACGACGGCACGATCGCCTCGTAGCTTCGCGGGAAGACGAAGTGCATCGTCCCCGCGAAGGCGAAGAAGCCCGCGAGTAGTCGCTGCGATCGGCTCACGGACGGCAGTCTTCCAGCTAGGTTGAGCCAATGGCCTACCGCATGCTCTCGGCCAGCGACGCCCAATGGCGCCCCTCCAACCAGATGCGGGTGAATAACACCGACCTCGCCAAGCAGCTGGGCGCGCGAGCGCTCGGTGCCCGCCTCTGGCGCCTGCGGCCCGGCCAGGCCCTGACTCGCCACCGCCACTTTGAGCAAGAGGAGCTCTACGTCCTGCTTGAGGGCACCGGCCGCATCCGCGTTGACGAACGGGAGCCGACCGTCTCTGCGCGATCGAATCCCCGCTTTCCGAAATCCGCCGCCTCGACTGGTCAGATCAGCCCGGCGTGGCGACGACGATCGGAATCGGCCGGGCCGTCTGCTTCTGGTAGGCGCTGTAGCGATCGCGGTTGTTCTCGTTGACGATCTTCCACAGGCGCCCGTAGTCGGAGTCCGACGGCTCGATGACCCTGCACGCGCCCTTGCGGCGATCGCGGCCGACCTGGATCTCGACCTCCGGGTTCGCTCGGAGGTTGTGGAGCCAGGCCGGATCTCGGTCAGCACCGCCGTTGGAGGCCACCACGAGGTAGTCGGCGCCGTCGCGGGCGTAGACGAGGCCGTTGGTCCGCGTCACACCAGAGCGACGTCCCGTGGTTCGCAACAGCAGGGTCGGGACGCCGATCATCCGGTGGCCGATCCGCCCGTCGGTTCCCTTGTAGAGCCGCTCGTGAAGACGGAGAACCTGGCCCATGACGCTCATACAGACATAGCCTACGGGTACCGGCCGACCGTCGGGCTTGCCACTAACGAACGAACGCCCCCAGCGCGACCCCGACCTCGGCCGCGCTCAACGGCCCGAAGCGAAGGGTCCAACCGCCGTCCAGCTCCTGGCGCAGCGAGTAACGGACGCGCTCCCTCGTGAGACCGTCCGTATGCCGTTCGGCCCGCTCGTAGCCGCTCGCTCCCTGGAAGGTTGCGTCGAGGCCATAACTGCCGTCATCCATCGGCCAGATAGCGATCCGGTCGGGGACCGGTCCCGCTTCCGTCGGCAGTGCCGAAGCCTCCATCGTGAGGAGATCGGATGAAGCCGACTCCGACTTGAGTCGAGCGCTCCTCCGCCCGGCACACGCTTATGATCGCCGCCACGTGACCGGCATTGTCATAGGCGGGATCTTCGCCCACGCACTCTCTGGCGCAGTCGCGGTTCTCGTCGCCCTCACGGGGCTCTTCGGTGGCGCCGCGCACTATGCGGCGATCCTCGCCGGGCGCTCCGAACGCGATGTCGAGCGGGCCACCGGAATCGGATTCTTCTTCGGCTTCGCCCTCGGTGTCCTCGTCCTCGTGCTCGACGCTCTTACCTGATCTACACTGCCTCCTATGGCCATCCGCATCGCCCTCTTCGCCATCCCGACCGCTGCGGTCGCCGGGCTCGTGCTGTTGCTGAATGGGCTCGACGCGGACGCTGGCATCGCCGTCGCCGCTCTCAGCGTGGTCGCTGTGCTCAGTGGCGCCGCCCTGGGTTACTTCGCGGACCGACTGCCCGATTTCCCACACGCGCGCCCTAGTCGGCCAGGGGGTGGCCACCGGCTCGCCGGCGTCCACGACGCCCACCACTGAGTTCACAGCCCACTCGCTTCGCCCATCCGCGCCGTCGAAGCGGTACCCCGCCAGGCAGTGAAGGCCAGCCCTTGGCGACCCCGAGCGCGGGCTTTGCCCAATCCCAGCCCGCCCGCTCCCACCGTTCGCGGAGATCTCGATCCTCATGCGTGCGCGCCGAGACCGCTCAGGGGCGGGTGAAGAGGTCCCAGTTCTTGGTCCGGCCGTCCCGCGGCCGAGACATGTACCTGCCGACGGGCATGCGACCGTCCCTTTCCTCCAATGAGGCGAAGGCGGCCTCCCGGGTGAGCCCCTTGCGGTGCCCGCTGGACTTCCACTTGCCTTCGACGTTCTTGTGTCTGAAGTCGAAGACCATTGCACTGACCGTAGCCGATACTCGGCGATGATCACCACCCGCCATCGTTTCCATAGGATCGGTTGGTGAAGCCCGTGACTGTTTCGACCGCCGTGCCGAAGTCCAGCCAAGAGGTTTTTGAGTTCCTCGAGGTGCTTGCCAACCACAAGGCGTTCATGGACCACTTGTTCGTCGACTGGAGCTTCTCCGGCCCGGCGCGGGGTGTCGGCGCCAAGGCGCGAGCGAGGGTCAGCGCGCCCGGCTCGCGGGAATGGGCCGACTTCGAGATCGTCGAGGCCGAGCGGCCGGATCGGATCGTCGAGGCGGGTGCCAGCTCCAACGGCAAGCGCCAGACCCGTGGCACCTATCGCTTCGAGGAGCTGCCGGAGGGCGGCACGAAAATCTCCTTCGAATTTGCCTGGATCGCGACGCCGCGATCCGAACGGCTTGCCCCGTTGCTGGCGCGGACCTTCATTCGCCGTGCCAACGGCAAAGCGATGCGCCGCCTTGCCAAGCAGCTCAACCAGAGCTGAGGTCAGAGAACCGGCCGGCTTGGGTGGGCGCAGCGCCCCCGTAGCAATATGGCCTTACCGACTTTCCTCAGGCACGTTCCAGCACCACGACCGGGATCTCACGCGCCGTGTTCTGCTGGTAGGCGTCATAGTCGGGCCACTCGGCGACCATCCTCTGCCACATCTCTGGCTTCTCCTCGGCGCTCGCGGTGCGGGCGCGCGCCTTGAACCGGTCGCCCTTCACTTGCACCTCGACCTCGGGGTTCTCGGAGAGGTTCAGGTACCAGGCGGGCGGGGCATCCGAGCCACCCTTGGAGGCCACGACCGTGTAGGCGTCCCCGTGCGGCGCGTAGATCAGCGGAGTGGTGCGCGACTCACCCGATTTGCGCCCCGTCGTCGTCAACAGCAACGTCTGGGTCCCCTGCCAGTCATGACCCTCCGCGCCGTCAGTGGCCCGATAGCGCTCGACATGCTGCTGGCCAAAGAGTGGCATGCCCCAGATGCTAGCCCCTTCCAAGCGTCCCGAAATATGTCCCCGACCACCTCACCCAGCCGGTCATAGGCCTGCCCAGAATACGCCGCCCTTCGGGCCGGCCTCGACCAGAGCCTCTTCGTCAACCGGCTCGAACGGACGGGACTCCCGAGAACCTGACCAGGGAGCGCTTCGTCCGTCTCTTCCCCCGCACGGCGCCGATGTCGCCTGCAGCTACTGGGAGATCGCCGACCGCCCGGGGCTCATCGCCCGCGTCTGCTTCTCCAGCCCCGAGGGCCGCCTGGTCCAAAAGCTCGAGCGCAGCGTCGCAGGCGCATTCGGCGTCAACGCCTGAGCGCATCCGAAGTGTCGGAAGACCGCCTCGTGAGCCCCGATCGCCCCGGCGAGCCTGGCCCGCCCGCCGCCGACCCTGAGGCGGGCGCCTGACTCAGCTCGCGGCACCCCAAACCAGCAGCGATTGGGGGTCGTCGGCGTCGACCTTGACGACGATCTCCCCGCCCTCGGCGACGCCTTGAAGCGTCTGCTCGTGCATCGACTGGCTCGTGCTGACCCGGTAGTCCCCGCCCTCGGCCGGATGCACGGTCAGCTCAAACTCGATCTGATGTCCGCCCCCCAGCTGGGTGCCGACCTCGCGCATCGCGTCGACGGTCGCGCGCGCCTCGACCCCGGACTGGTTGATCCGCGTGATCTTGTCCCGCTCCTTCATCTGGCCGCCGGGGTTGACGGCCTGTTTGGCGGTCCCTTTCACCTTGTCGAGAAAGCCCATCGTCTTCTCCTCCGTTCGGATCCTGCGATCAGACCACATCCACGGGGGCGAGGCAAGGCCAGGCGCTATGTAGTCCTAGGGCCGGATTCAACCTATGGGCACGGCTGGTTTCGAACCAGCGACCTCTCGCGTGTGAAGCGAGCGCTCTCCCACTGAGCTACGCGCCCGGGAGGGACCAATCATAGGACCGAGGCTGAGCTTCTGGTCAGGCGAGGGCGGGGGCCTCGCCGACTTCGGGAGGACCCTCCTTGTTCTCCGCGTCGGCTCGCTTTTTCAGGGCCAGGCCGACGAAGGGGAAGATCAGGGTGGATAGCATGGCGGCGCCGACCAGGCCCGCCGCGGTTGAGGCCCGCATGTGGCCCTCCTCTATCGCGAGGGTCGTGATCGCGACCACGAGCGGCAGCTCGGTCGCCGAGTAGAAGGCGAGGGCGGCGCGTTCGCGGCCGCTGAGGACGCCTCGATAGAGGAGCAGGGCCGGGGCGCCTCGGACGACGAGGAAGAGGCCGAAGAACATCGCGAGCTTGAGCAGCGCCGTGCTCGACCCGAGCGCGTTGAGGTCGAACTCCAGGCCGCTGGTGACGAAGAAGAAGGGGACGAAGAAGCCGAAGCCGACGGCGGTCAGCTTCGACTCGAAGATGGTCAGCTCGTGGCCCTTGAGCGCCGCTCGGGTGATCATCCCGGCCACGAACCCGCCGAGCAGGACGTCGAGGCCCAACTTGCTGGCGAGCAGGACCAGGCCGAAGACGAGCACCACGGTGATCCGCACCGCCAGCTGGCTGCTCGCCTCGAAGGTGCGCTCGAGGGCCGGCCATCCTTTCCAGGCCAGCCGCACCGAGCTCAGCGCCACCGCGAGCGCCAGCGCCACGAAGCCGATCAGGATCACCGCCTCGTGCAGCGGGTGGGTGGTCGAGAGCACCAGGGTGACGAGCAGGACCGGGCCGAACTCCCCGCAGGCCCCCGCCGCCAGCAGGTAGGTGCCGAAGCGCGTCTTCAGCTCGCCGGTGTCGCGGAGGATCGGGATCAGGGTGCCGATCGCGGTCGTCGCCATCGCCGAGCCCGTGTAGAGGAAGGAGACGACGATGCCGGCCGCGGCCAGGACGCCTCCGATCCCGTATGCCAGCGCCACCGACAGCGCCCAGCCGGCGGCGCCCAGCTTCAGCGGCTTGCCCTCGATCCGATTGAAGTCGATCTCGTAGCCGGCGAAGTAGAAGAGCATCCCCAGGCCGAGGTTGGAGAAGAAGGCGATGAAGTCGTCGGAATGCGCGAGGTGGAGGACCTGGGGGCCGATCGCGATCCCCAGGACCAGCTCGAGCACGACCACCGGGGGCGCGAAGCGGCTCGGCAGGGCCGCGACCGTGACCGCCGCCAGCGCGGCGACCGTGACGATCGCGAAGAAGGAAGACGTGTCGACGTCGATCACGGGCGGGCCGATCCTATGCCGGGGAGGGTAGGATCACGAGCGGACCGTGCTAGGCGGGGAATCAGCGGTGCCCTGTAACCCGCAATCCGCT
>DATMRN010000007.1:0-5746 GCA_035566275.1 Solirubrobacterales bacterium
GATCCTTTCAAGTCCCGAGGCCGAGGCCGCCTGGTTACGGCCCGATCTCGAGATCGACGACGCGGTCGCGATGTGCGCCCCCCTGCCGGCCGCCCGCATGGACAGCGCCCCCGCCAATCCGAAGCTCAACAAAGTCGGCAAGGGCATCGAGGGCCCGGAGTTGCTGGTCGCCCCTACTTCTTGAGCGAGCCGGCCACTGCGGTGGTCGCGGTTCCGGCGCCGGTGGTGACCGAGCAGGCGATACGCGCGGCGGGCGTCGACGTCGTCCGCCAGATCGAGGTGAAGGCAAGGGTCAGCGGTTTTCGCGGGCGTCCCGCCGGCAGGCCCCACTCCCACTCCTGGCGAGTCGGGCGGTAGGGCGCCCAGTCGACCTTGATGCCGGGCTCGGTGGTGAAGCGCCTAAAGGCGTCGTGCATCTCGATCGTGGCGAGGTTGGCCCCCTGGGCGCTGAATTCGACCACCGCGCGGGGCGGGACCGGCTGGTCGATCAGTTCTTCGCTCGGGCGCGGGTAGGCGGCCCGCTCGCTGGGGGTGCGGGTGACGATCGCGCGGCTCGGCACCCGCGTGCTGCACCGCACCCGGCCGTGCTCGACCGCGGCGCCGCGGGAGATCGTCAGGACGGCAGCGACACGGTAGAGCTCGTAGCCGCTGGCGTTCGGCGCGGTGGCGCGAATTGCCCCGCCGCCGATCCGCATCGCCCCGCTGCCCGCTATCGCTGCCAGCTTGGAGGTGGGGATCGATCCCCGCGTTTCCCAGGCCAGCGCCGCCGCCCCGATCGGTTCGTCGGTGCTCAGCAACGCCGCCGCGACGCAGGCCAGGAGCCCGACGGCGATCACGACGAGCGCCCCCCACGGCGCGTCGATGTCTCGCCAGATCCGTCTCAAGGAGCCCGACAGTATTGGAACCCGTGGCCGGACTCCTCCGCTACGCGCCCGACAGGATTCGAACCTGTGGCCTCCGCCTCCGGAGGGCGGCGCTCTATCCAGCTGAGCTACGGGCGCAGAGCGGTCAGTCTAGCTTCGCTTGCCTGGCGCCCCTGTCGCGTAGGCTCGCAACCCGTGGACCTCTCGGCGATCTTTCTCGGCACCGGCGGCTCGGTGCCCTCTGCGCGTCGCTCGACTGCGAGCGTGCTGGTGGCGCGTGGGGGGAGGCGGCTGATGTTCGACTGCGGCGAAGGGACGCAGCGCCAGCTGCAGCGCTCCCTGGGGCTGGCGCAGGTCGACGAGATCTACCTCACCCACTTCCACGCCGACCACATCCTCGGCCTGCCCGGCCTGCTCAAGACCTACGACCTGATCGACCGCCAGGAGCCGCTGGCAATCTACGGCCCCCCGGGCCTGCGAGACCTCTTCGCCACTCTGGGCCGCCTCGTCGGCCGTCTCGGCTACGAGCTGAGCCTGGTCGAGCTGAAACCTGGCGAGGCGGTCGCCCACGACGGCTACGAGGTGCGGCCCTTCGCGGTCGAGCACAGCGCGCGGGCCATGGGCTACGCGCTGGTCGAGGAGGATCGCCCCGGCCGCTTCGACCCTGAGGCGGCGAAGAAGCTCGGCGTGCCCGAAGGCCCGGCCTTCGCCCAGCTCCAGCGCGGTGAGGAGGTCGAGGGCTCATCCGGCCCGGTCCGCCCCGAGGACGTGATGGGAGAGTCGCGCGCCGGTCGCACGGTCGTCGTCACCGGCGACACGGCCCCGTGCATGGCAACCGTCGAGGTCGCCCAAAACGCCGAGCTGCTGATCCACGACGCCAGCTTCGCCGAGGAGGAGGCTCAACGCGCCGCAGAAACCGGCCACTCCACAGTAAGCCAGGCAGCGGCAGTCGCAAAAGAAGCGGGTGTGAAGCTGCTGGCCCTGGTCCATATCTCCTCCCGCTACCACGTAGGCAAGGTGCTGGAGGAGGCTCAGGAGGTCTACAAACCGACAATCGCCCCTAGGGACTTCGACCTCATCGAGATCCCCTTTCCGGAGCGTGGAGACCCCAATCTGGTCCCAAACGGCGCCAGGGACCGGCGAGAGGACTCGGACTAAGCGGCCCGCCGCCTCCCGCTGATACCCTCCTCTCGTCCTTTAACCAGGTCCCGAGAGGCCAGGAAGGAGCAACGCGCAAGATGGGTGAGAAGGTCGTGCTCGAGCACGACGATCTGAGGCGAACGCTGCGGCGGATCGCCCACGAGATCGCCGAGAAGAACCCGGGTCCCGAGGGCTTGGCGGTAGTCGGGATCCACACCCGTGGGGCGCTCCTTGCCCGCCGTCTCCACGCCCTGGTCGGCGAGTTGACCGGCGTCGAGGTGCCGATCGGCGACATCGACATCTCCTTCTACCGCGACGACGTCGGGGCCAAGGCGCCGTCCTCCCAACCCGTCGTCCACGCCTCCCACATCGACTTCGACCTCTCCGGCCGCACCGTCGTGCTCGTCGACGACGTCCTCTTCACCGGCCGCACCGTGCGCGCCGCGATCGAGGCGCTCTTCGACTACGGCCGCCCCGAGCGGGTGCAACTCGCCGTGCTCTGCGACCGCGGTCACCGGGAGCTTCCGATCCGCCCCGACTACGTCGGCAAGAACCTGCCGACGGCGCGGGAGGAGCGGGTCAACGTGAGGCTGGAGGAGATCGACGAGTTGGACGAGGTGACGATCTCAGAGCCGCTGGCAGCGGAGGTCTCGCTATGAGCGCGGAGCTCGCAAGCATCCATCTCTGGTTCTTTGCGCCGCGAGCGAAGCGCGAGGATTTGTTATGAGGCACCTGCTGGCGATCGAGCAGCTCGCGCGGGAGGAGATCGAGGCGATCCTCGACCGCGCCGAGAGCTTCGCCGAGGTCGGCCGGCGCGACATCAAGAAGGTGCCGACCCTGCGCGGCCGCACCGTGGTCAGCCTCTTCTATGAGTCGAGCACCCGCACCAGCAGCTCCTTCGAGCTGGCGGCGAAGCGCCTCTCCGCCGACCTCGTATCGGTGAAGGCGGCCGGCTCCTCGGTCGAGAAGGGGGAGTCGCTGAAGGACACCGTGGCGACGCTGTCCGCCTACGACCCGGCGGCGATCGTCATCCGCCACCCCTACGCGGGGGCCGCGCAGCTGGTCGCCGGCTGGACCCCGGCCGCCGTCGTCAATGCCGGCGACGGCAAGCACGAGCACCCCAGCCAGGCGCTGCTCGACGTCTTCACCCTGCGCCGCCGCCTCGACTCGCTGGAGGGCAAGCGGATCTGGATCGTCGGCGACGTCCTGCACAGCCGCGTCGCCCGCTCCAACCTGATCGCCTTCCGCCGCATGGGGGCCGAGGTGACGGTCTGCGGGCCGCCGACCCTGATCCCGCGCGGGATCGAGGAGCTGGGCTGCGAGGTCGCCCACTCGCTCGACCGGCTCGGCGAAGCCGACGTCGTCTACGCGCTGCGGATGCAGCACGAGCGGATGAGTGAGAGCTTCGTGCCCTCGATCCGCGAGTACGCGGCGCACTTCCAGATCGACTCGCGCCGGCTCGGCCCGCGCCAGCTGCTGATGCATCCGGGCCCGGTCAACCGCGGGGTCGAGCTCTCCGGTGAGGTGATCGACTCGCCACAGTCGCTGATCGCCGAGCAGGTCGCCGCCGGCCTCGTGGTGAGGATGGCGATCCTCTACGAGCTGCTGGCCGGAAGCGAGCGGCCGGAACCGGTCGAAGGCGACGGCGCCGAGCGCCCGACTCCGATAGGGCAGCCGGCGTGAGCCTCGCCGAGGTGCTTGACATGCGCCCCGGGGAGGGCGCGGACCTGATCCTGCGCGGGGCGAGGGTGCTCGACCCGGTCGCCGGGATCGACGCCTCCCACGACGTGGTGATCCGCGAAGGCCGCATCGCCGAGCTGGCTGCGCCCGGCTCCGCCTCCGTCGAAGGCGCCGAGGTTGTCGAGGCCGAGGGGTTGCACGCCTTCCCGGGCTTCTTCGACCCCCACGTCCACCTTCGCACCCCGGGCCAGGAGCACAAGGAGGACATCGAGACCGGCACCCGGTCCGCGGCCGCCGGCGGCTACTGCGGGATCCTGGCGATGGCCAACACCGAGCCGCCCGTCTGCACCGCCGCCGGCATTGGCGCCCTGCGCGAGCAGGCACGGGGCGAGGCGTCGGTCCCGGTCGGCTTCCTCGCCACCGTCACCCGCGGCATGAGGGGCGAGGAGCTGACCGAGATGGCCGAGCTGCGCGAGGCCGGTGCGATCGGCTTCAGCGACGACGGCCTGCCGATCGCCAACGCCCGCATCATGCGCCGGGCGCTCCAGTACCAACGCCTCTGCGGCGGCACGATCGCCCTGCACGAGGAGGACCCGGAGCTCTCCGGCGTCGGCGTCATGCACGAGGGGCCGGTCTCCGCGGCGCTCGGCCTGGCCGGGGTTCCCTCGGTGTCGGAGTCGACGATGATCGCCCGCGACGCCGCCCTCGCCGGTTACGAGGGAGGCCGGATCCACGTTCAGCACCTCTCGGCCCTCGAGTCGGTGGAAGCGGTCCACAGCGCCAAGGCGGCGGGGGTGCAGATCTCCGCCGAGGCGACCCCGCACCATCTCTGCCTCACCGACGAGGCTGTCCGCAGCCTCGACGCGCGCCGCTTCAAGATGAACCCGCCGCTGCGCTCCGAGACCGACCGGCAGGCGCTGATCGAGGCGCTCCGCAACGGCGCCATCGAGTGCATAGCGACCGACCACGCCCCGCACGCGATGGAAGAGAAGGAGATGCCCTTCGAGCAGGCGGCGATGGGAGTGACCGGCCTGGAGACCGCCTTCGCGGCGATCCACACGGACCTGGTCCTGCCCGGGGTCCTCGACCTCGGGCTGGTGGTCGAGCGGATGGCGGGGGGCGCCGCGCCGTTCGGCCTGGAGCGGCCCACGCTGGCGCCCGGCGGCGAGGCCAACGTCGCCCTCTGCGACCTCGCCGCCGAGTGGACGGTCGGGGAGGACGGCTACGAGAGCCGCTCGTCCAACTCCTGGTGCGCGGAGCGAAAGCTGACCGGCAGGGTGCTGATGACGGTCGCCGCCGGCCAGGTCGCCTACCGTCTGCGCAGCTTCTCACTGGGGATCGCGGGATGAGCGGCGCCGCATCCGCCTACGTTCTGCTCGAAGACGGCGCCCGCTTCGACGGCGAGCTCTGCGGCCACCCGGCGGCCGTGACCGGTGAGGTCGTCTTCAACACCGCGATGACCGGGTACCAGGAGTCGGTGACCGATCCCTCCTACGCGGGCCAGATCGTCGTCTTCACCTACCCGCTGATCGGCAACTACGGGGTCTCGGCCGAGGCGATGGAGTCCGACCGGATCCACGCCCGCGGCGCGATCATGCGCGACGCCAAGAACCGCGAGGACGTGGCCACCGCCGAGGGCGGCTGGCTCGACTGGCTGGACGACTGCGGCGTGCCGGGCATAAGCGGCGTAGACACCCGGGCCCTGGTCCGCCACATCCGCGACCGGGGCGCGATGCGCGGCGGCATCTTTCCCGGCGAGGTCCCCGAGGCCGAGGCGCGGGAGGCGATCGGCGCCGAGCCCTCGATGGACGGCGCCGACCTCGCCCGCACGGTCGCCCCGCCCGAGCCGGTCCGCTTCGAGGGCGACGGCCCCCACGTGGTCGGGATCGACACCGGGGTCAAGATGAGCATCGTCCGCCAGCTTCGCGAGCGGGGCTGCCGGGTGACCCTGCTGCCCTGCGCGACCCCCGCCAAGGGCGTGCTGGCCGAGGACCCCGACCTCGTCTTTCTCGCCAACGGCCCCGGCGACCCCGCCGCGCTCGGCTACGTGGTCGACACGGTCC
>DATMRN010000008.1:0-5799 GCA_035566275.1 Solirubrobacterales bacterium
GCCCTCCTCCTCGGCGACAAAGCGTGACCGCGTAGCGGATCGCCTCACCGTGCTCGGTATCGAGACGGGCGTAGACGATGGCCACCTCCGAGAGGGCAAGGTCGTACTCGGTGAGTGGGCTCATCTGCTGCTCCTGACCGCCACCCTCGAACGCAGGCTACCCAAGAGCGAGGCGCCGGGGGGCGCCGCGCTCCGGTAGCCGATCAGCGGGCGGCCGAGCCTGGCCGAGCCCTCTCTCGCCCCATCGCCTGACTCACCAACCTCCTCCGTCGCTGGGCTTTGGTCCGCAAAGCATGGCACCGGCGTCGCGCCCTGCAAGTCCCTGCGGGACTCCTTGCGGCCCGGGCCTTGGGCCCGGGTTCCGGGGCGCCGTCCGGCGCCCTTCGCGGCCTCCGTCAAGGCCAGCGACGGAGGAGGTTCGAGATGTACTCCAGCAGTTCCGAGCAGGGAAGGCGCACCGAGATCCAGGCGCTCGCCGAGAAGCTCTACCGCGAGCGCTACCACTACCTCTTGGGCATCGCCCGTCGAAACGGCGCCAGCGCCGCCGACGCCGGAGACGCGGTGAACGACGCATTTGCCGCGTTCATCTCGAAGTTCGATCCCGACTGCGAAGCCCCGCCCCTGGCGGCGGTGGTGCGGCGCATCTTCGCCGAGTACTTGGCGGGCCAAAGCCAGCTGGCGATCACCCGCGGGCTGATCGCCGACGGGATTCCCACCGGGCGGGGCGGCGAATGGCACCAGGGGACGCTTCGCTCGATCCTCACCAACCCCGCGCTCGCCGGCTTGGTCCACGATGGCGAGGAGTTGATCGAGGCCACGCATGAGACGGTCGTCGAGCGTGAGGTGTGGGAGCAAGCTGCGGCGCTGCGCCGAGGCCAAGGCCCGCACCCACCGCCGCGGCCGGCAAAGCGCCGGCCAGCACCTGTTCCGCAAAGGGCTTTCTGCGCTGCGGGGTGTGTGGGCCTCGATGGTCCCCCGCACGAGAAGCTGCGCCCGGTGCTTGCCAAGAAACCGCTTGAACAAGCGGCAGACAATTACGCCGCGCTCTTGCTCTTGTAGTAGTCGGCGTTGATCTCGGCGTATTTGGCCCACTCGGCCGGGAGCTGGTCCTCGGCGAAGCAGGCGTCGACCGGGCAGGCCTCGACGCAGGCGTCGCAGTCGATGCACTCGTCCGGATCGATGTAGAGCATCTCGACCGAGTCGTAGTCGGGCTCGTCCGGGGTCGGGTGGATGCAGTCGACCGGGCAGACCTCGACACACGAGTTGTCCTTCTGGCCAATGCACGGCTCGGCAATGACGTAGGTCATTCGAGGCTTTCTCCTAGTCGTCTTTTCGGTGCCCGGCGGTGGCTCTAGCCCCCGCCAAGCGCGAGCGCACATTTTAGGGATGATGTGACCTTGCTGCTGCTGACAGGCGCAACGGGGAGCATCGGCTCGCGGCTGCTGCCGCTGCTGCTGGAGGGCGGCGAGGACGTGCGCTGCCTGGTGCGGGAGCCGCGGCGGCTGGGCGCGCGGCGGGTCGACGTGCAGATCGCGCTCGGCGACCTCGGCGAGATGTCGGACCCCTACCTGGTGCGCCAGGCGCTGCGCGGGGTCGACACCGTGGTCCACCTGGCGGCGACGATCCGCGACCAGCCACCGCACCGGATCGAGGAGCTGAACGGCCTGGCGACGGTGCGGCTGCTGCGCGCCGCCGAGCGCAGCGGCGTGCAGCGCTTCGTCTTCTTCAGCGCCCTCAACGCCTCCGCCGCGCAGCGCACGCGGTTCTTCCGCGCGAAGTGGCTGGCCGAGCGGGCGGTCGATTCCTCCCCCCTCCGCACGACGGTCTTCGCCCCCTCGATCGCCTACGACCACAGCGACCCCTGGATCACCCTCCTGCGCCGCTTCTCCTTCCTCCCCGTCCTCCCAGTCTCCGGCAACGGCCAAGCCCGGTTCCAACCGATCTGGGCCAGCGACGCAGCCCACTGCGTAGCCAACGCTCTTGCCACCGACAGCCGCCCTCGCTATGAGCTGGCGGGTCCGGAAACGATGACCTACGACCAGATGTCCGACTTCGTAAGCCAAATAGCAGGCCGCCCCCGACCTCTGGTCCACCTCCCACTCCCCCTGGTCCGCACCGGCCTCATCGCCCTGCGCAAGACCGTCGGCGAGTCGGCCTTCGCCACCTGGGAGGAGGCAGAGCTGATGGAGGTCCCGATGGTGAGCAAGGGCGGCACCGCCGACGCCGAAGAGTTGGGCGTCGAACCGAGGCGGATGGGGGACGTCCTGGCGAAGACCTAGCCGCCGACGGGCCGATTCCCGACGATATGCGTCGGTTTTAGGCCCGTCGGCGGGAGTGGCTACATCATGCCGCCCATGTCCGGCATACCGCCGGGCATGCCGCCGCCGCCTTCCTCCGGCGGTTCGGCGATGATCGCCTCGGTGACGAGGATGTTCTTGGCGATCGACGCGGCGTTCTGCAGCGCCGAGCGGGTGACCATGGTCGGGTCGATGACGCCGTCCTTGATCAGGTCGCCGTACTCGCCGGTGGCCGCGTTGAGGCCTTCGCCCGCTTTCAGGTCGCGGACCTTGTTGACGACGACCGAGCCCTCCTCGCCGGAGTTCTCGGCGATCTGGCGAACCGGCTCCTCCAGCGCGCGGTGGATGATCCGCGCGCCCGTTTTCTCGTCCGGATCGTCGAGCTTGTCGGGGTCGAGCCCGGACTGGGCGTTGAGCAGGGCGACGCCGCCACCCGGCACCACGCCCTCCTCGAGCGCCGCCCGGGTCGCCTGCAGCGCGTCCTCGACGCGGTGCTTCTTCTCCTTCATCTCGGTCTCGGTGGCGGCGCCGACCTTGACCACGGCGACACCGCCGGCCAGCTTGGCGAGGCGCTCCTGGAGCTTCTCGCGATCGAAGTCGGAGTCGGTGTTCTCGACTTCCGATTTGATCTGCTTGATCCGGCCCTTGATGGCGTCGCCCTCGCCGGCCCCGTCGATGATCGTCGTCGTGTCCTTGGAGACGACGACGCGGCGGGCTTTGCCGAGCTGGGAGAGCTGGGTGTTCTCGAGTTTGAGGCCCATCTCCTCGGTGATCACCTCACCGCCGCTGAGGATCGCGATGTCCTCGAGCATGCGCTTGCGGCGGTCGCCGAAGCCCGGCGCCTTGACCGCGACACCGGTGAAGGTGCCCCGCAGCTTGTTGACGACGAGCGTCGCGAGGCACTCGCCCTCGACGTCCTCGGCGACGATCAGCAGCGGCTTGCCGCCCTGCATCACCTGCTCCAGGACCGGCAGGATGTCCCGCACCGAGCCGATCTTCTGGTTGGCGATGAGGATGTAGGGGTCCTCCAGCACCGCCTCCATGCGGTCCTGGTCGGTGACCATGTACGGGGAGATGTAGCCCTTGTCGAACTGCATCCCCTCGGTGAACTCCAGCTCCATGCCGAAGGTCTGGCCCTCCTCGACGTTGACGACGCCGTCTTTGCCGACTTTCTCGATCGCGTCGGCGATCACGCTGCCGATCTCGTCGTCGGCGGCGGAGATGGCGGCGACGCGGGCGATCTGCTCCTTGCCCGCGACCTCCTTGGACTGCTTCTCGCGCAGGTTGTCGACCACCTCGTCGACGGCCTTCTCGATGCCGCGGCGCAGAGCCAGCGGGTTGGCGCCGGCGGCCACGTTCTTCAGCCCCTGGCGGACGATGATCTGCGCCAGCAGGGTCGCCGTCGTGGTGCCGTCGCCGGCCACGTCGTTGGTCGCCGTGGCGACCTCGCGGACGAGCTGGGCGCCCTGGTTCTCGAAGACGTCCTCGACCTCGACCTCGCGGGCGATGGTGACGCCGTCGTTGGTGATCGTCGGCGCGCCGAACTTCTTGTCGAGCACGACGTAGCGGCCTTTCGGGCCGAGGGTGACCTTGACGGCGTTGGCGACTGCGTCGACGCCTGCCTGCAGGGCCCCCCTGGCCTCCTCTGCGTACTTCAGCTCCTTATGAGCCATCTGGTTCAGTCCTCCTTGGTTCTTCTAAGTCCTGTGGGCAGGTCAGCCGAGCTTGGCGAGGACGTCCGACTCGCGTAGCACGAGCAGCTCCTCGTCCTCGACGGTGACCTCGGTGCCTCCGTATTTGGAGTAGAGGACCTCATCGCCCTCCGAGACGTCGAGCGGGCGGCGGCTGCCGTCCTCGTTGATCGCGCCGTCGCCGACGGCGACGACCTTGCCCTTCTGCGGCTTCTCCTTGGCCGTATCGGGGAGGACGATGCCGCTTGCGGTCGTCTCCTCCTCATCGATCGGCTTCACGATCAGCCGGTCCCCGAGGGGCTTCAGCTTCATCCGTAATACCTCCGTTATGGGTCAGAAAGCTCCGAACTGGGTCTGGCACTCGGTACATGAGAGTGCCAGCGAGGTGAAAGATAGCGGCTCAGTCGCTTGCCAGCAGCCTGCAGCCGAGGAGACGGGAGATCCCCTCGCCGCCGCGGGTCATCACCCAGTCGTGGTTCCACTCGAAGGCCGGGCGCAGGAGCGGCGCCATCAGGTTCATCCAGGGCTTGGTGGTCGAGACGTTCCACTCGTAGAGGACCGCGGTGGCGCCATCCTGCTCGTAGAGCCGCCAGCGGCCGACTCCTTCCAGCTCGCCGACCGCGTCGGCCTCGAGCAGCTGGTGCTTCTCGACCCGTGTGGTCGTCACCTCGAACTCGACCCGGTAGGGGAGGAGGCTCTTCCAGACCAGGCGGGAGACGGTGCCGACCCCGTCCTCCGCGCCGGGCTTCAGCTCCTCGGCCTCCTCAACTCCGCGCCACCACTGCGGCCAACGCTCCTGGTCGTAGATCGCCTCCCAGACCGGCTCGCGGGGGGAGTCGAGCAGCCAGGTGGTGAGGAAGCGGTACTCGGCCATCAGTTGTGGCGGGGGGTCTCCCCGTTGCCGAAGTGCGCCCCCGGCGGCTCGACGATCTGCGAGAAGCGGATCACCGTGACCATGTCGTCGCTGGAGATCGGCCGGCCGTAGATCTGCTCGAGGAAGTTGGCGGTCTCCTCGAGGCGGCGGAACTCGGGGTTGTCGTGCTCGATGTCGCGCGGCGAGAGGTCGGCGACCCGCTTCACCTCGACGTCGTCGATGACCGCGGTGAAGATCTTCTCGCGCGGGCTGTGGCGGAAGCCGACCGTCACCCAGACAACCTGGCCGCGCTCGTACTTGCGGCTCTTGTCGCCGAGGCGGATCGTCGCCGTCTTGCGGCCCCGCTTGAGCTGGTCGATGAAGACCGCCGAGTAGAAGTTGAGTACGTAGATGCCGCCCTTCATGGCGGAGCGAGAGTACCCCAAGCGGGTTGGGGACTGTAGAGCTGACGCCACCCGTCGATGGGCAGCGATGAGCTTCGCCGGCCGGGTGACTAAAAGATGTAGTTACGGAGCTTCGGGGGGTCGAGCACGGTTACGCGGCCGCGACCGGAGCGGACCACTCCGGCTCGCTCGAGGTCGGCGAGGAAGCGGCTGACGCTCTCCCGGGAGGTCCCGGCGAGCTGTGCAAGGTCGACCTGGTTCATCCGGATCGTCACCTCGCCGCCCTCCTCGCCGCGCGGCGTCTCCTCGGCGACGAGCTGGGAGAGGACGCCGGCGACCCGGCTGGGGACCGTCTGGAAGGACTGGCGGGAGATGCGTTCGTTGGCGGCGCGCAGGCGTCGCACCAGCGCCGCGACCAGCTTCACCGTGATCTCGGGGTGGCGGGCGAGCAGCGCCCGCACGTCGCCGGCCGGGAGGGCGAGCAGCTCGCCGTCGGTGAGCGCCTCGACGCTGGCCGAGCGCACCTCGCCGTCGAGCATCGCCAGCTCGCCGAA
>DATMRN010000009.1:0-3610 GCA_035566275.1 Solirubrobacterales bacterium
GCCTCGATCGCCCGGTCGATCAATTTTTCCGCGAGGGGGTCGCCGTGGTCGAGGGCGCGCTGCCAGATGCCGCTGGTCAGCCGGTCTTTCTCGTGTTTGTGCATCAGCTTGAAGAGGTCGGTCTTGGCGCCCTCTTCGTGCTGGCGGCGCGCCTCGATCTCCATCGCCGCCCGCCCGGCGTAGGCCTCCATGCAGCCCTTGCGCCCGCACGGGCACTTGGCCCCACCGCGCTTGACGACCATGTGGCCGATCTCCCCGGCGGCGCCGCGGCCGAGCCAGGGCTTGCCGTCGAGGACGAGCCCGCCGCCGACCCCGGTGCCCCAGAAGACGCCGATCAAGCTGGAGAACTCGCGCCCGGCGCCGAGGTGGAACTCGGCCTCGGTGGCGACCTGCACGTCGTTGCCCACCCGCACCTCGGCGCCGAGGGCTTTCTTCAGAGCCTTGGCGAGCTGGAAGCTGCCCTCCCAACCGGGGAGGTTGCGAGCGTCGGAGACGACGCCGGTCTTCTCATCGGCGTCGCCGGGGGAGCCGACCCCGATCCCCTCCAGCGCGCTCGACTCGACCTTCGCCTGCTCCGCCGCCTCGCGCAGCGCCGCCGCCATCTCGTTCGCCACGTCCTGCGGCCCGCCGCTGGTCGGGGTCGGCCGCCGCGACTCGCCCAGCACCTTGCCGCCGCCGTCGACGATCGCGGTCTGGATCTTGGTCCCGCCGAGGTCGATGCCACCGCGCAGCTTGCCTTTGGTCGGACTCACGCTCGATTCCCTCCTGGCCGGATTGCGAGCCGACCCTACTGCCGGGGGCTCTGGAAAGCTAGGCGCATGGCCGAACTGGGAGATTGGAGGCTGTGGTGGGCGAAGCGGCGCTGGTACGAGCGCAACCGCCGCCTCCTGCGTCGCCTGCGGATCGCCCGCCACGCGGCCCACGGCGGCTTCTTCATCCGCCTGCCGGTCGAGGGCGAGGTGCTGGAGGCGCTCGACGAGGGGCGCCTGGCGATCGGCGAGGGCACGCTGCTGGAGCCGGGCTGCTGGCTGACCCTGGCGCCGCGGGCGCGGATCGAGATCGGCGAAGGCTGCTTCCTCAACAGGGGCACGATGCTTGCCGCCTACGAGTGGATCGCGATCGGGGACCACGTGATGTTCGCCAACAACTGCTTCGTCGGCGACGCCGAGCACCGCTTCGACGACCCCGACACCCCGGTCACCCACCAGGGCTTCACCTCCAAGGGCCCGGTCGAGATCGGCTCCAACTGCTGGTTCGGCGTCAACTGCGTCGTCACCGGCGGCGTCAGGATCGGCGAGCGCTGCGTGATCGGCGCCAACTCGGTCGTCACCCAGGACCTGCCGGCCGGCACGATCGCCGCCGGCGCCCCGGCGAAGGTCGTCAAGGAGATCGAGTTCCGCCGCTGAGTCCCTATAATCGGGCCGCGGCCGTGACCCCAAGGGCATGGACCTATGGAATCCCAACTCGGCAACTCCCTGCTTGCGACAGACCCCGGCGTGAGGCTCGTCCGCGCCAAGCCTGAGCTACGCGACGCGCTGGCCGGGCCGCGCCGCGCCGGCGAGGTGATCGGCCTCGTGCCGACGATGGGGTGTCTGCACGAGGGGCACCTCTCCCTGCTGCGCGCCGCCCGCGCCGAGTGCGATGTCGTGGTGATGAGCCTCTTCGTCAACCCCGCCCAGTTCGGCCCCGGCGAGGACCTCGAGCGCTATCCGCGCGACGAGGAGCGCGACCTGCGGCTCGCCGCCGAGGCCGGCGTTGACCTCGTCTACGCGCCGCCGGTCGAGGAGGTCTACCCCGAGGGCTTCTCCACCCAGGTCGAGGTCGAGGGCCTGACCGAGGTGCTCGACGGCGATCCGGCCCGGCGCGGGCCCGGCCACTTCCGCGGCGTCACCACCGTCGTCGCCAAGCTCTTCAACACCGTCCAGCCCGACGTCGCCTACTTCGGCCAGAAGGACGCCCAGCAGGCGGCGGTCATTCGCCGCATGGTCCACGACCTCGACTTCCCGCTGCAAGTCAAGGTGCTGCCCACGGTGCGCGAGCGGGACGGCCTGGCGATGAGCTCCCGCAACGCCTACCTCGGCGCCGAGGACCGGCAGCGGGCCGCGGCGCTCTCGCGTGCGCTGCTCGCCGCCGAGCAGGGAGCGCGGGCCGGCTCTCTGGACGCGGGGCTCGCCGACGCCCGCCGCGAGCTGGCCGCCGCCGGCATCGAGCCCGAGTACCTGGAGGCGCGCGACGCCGAGGAGCTGCGCCCGGTCGCGGAGCTGAACGGCCGCCCGGTGCTGATCGCGGTCGCCGCACAGGTCGGCGGCGCCCGACTCATCGACAACGTCTTGATCCAACCCTGACTTCGAAACACGGCAAGAGGGAGAGTCAATGCAGAGACAGATGCTGAAGTCGAAGATCCACCGGGCGACGGTGACCGACTGCGACGTCGACTACATCGGCAGCATCACGGTCGACACCGAGCTGATGGCGAGCGCCGACCTGATCACCAACGAGCAGGTCCACGTCTGGGACATCGACAACGGCGCCCGCTTCGTCACCTACGTCATCGACGGCGAGCCCGGCTCGGGGACGATGCAGGTGAACGGCGCCGCCGCCCACCTGACCCGACCCGGCCACAGGATCATCGTCGCCTCCTTCGGCGCCTACGACGAGAGCGACCTGGAGGCCTACTCGCCGATCGTCGTCCACGTCGACGAGGCCAACCAGGCCGTCGCCGTCGACAGCCACCCGGAGGTGCTTCTCTCATGAGTTCAGGCGTCCGCCGGCAGGCTTCCCCAACCGCCGCCGGGCGCAGGCCGGTGACGCTCCCCCACCTCGCCGAGATGAAGGAGGCCGGCGAGCCGATCGTCATGGTCACCGCCTACGACTATCCCTCGGCGAAGGCCGCCGAGGAAGCCGGCGTCGACATCGTCCTGGTGGGCGACACCGCGGCGATGGTCGTCCTCGGCTACCCGGGCACCGAGCCGGTCTCGATGGAGGAGATGATCATGCTCGGCAAGGCCGTGCGCCGCGGGCTGCGCGCGCCGCTGATGGTCGGCGACATGCCGATGGGGAGCTATGAGGCCAGCAACGAGATTGCCGTCCACAACGCCCAGCGGCTGGTCAAGGAGACCGGCTGCCAGGTCGTGAAGCTGGAGGCCGGCGGCACCTCGGTCGAGCGGGCGCGGGCGATCGTCCGCTCCGGGATCCCGGTGATGGGCCACGTCGGCCTGACGCCGCAGACCGCCACCGCCCTCGGTGGCTACAAGACGCAGGGCAAGACCGCCCAGGGGGCGGTCCAGCTCTGCGAGGACGCGCTGGCGCTGCAGTCGGTCGGCTGCTTCGCGATCGTCTTCGAGGCGGTTCCCGCCGCGATCACCGAGGCGATCGTCGAGAAGCTCGAGGTGCCGACGATCGGGATCGGCGCCGGCCCGGCCACCACGGGCCAGGTGCTGGTCTTCCACGACCTGCTCGGGATCACCACCGGGCACGCGGCCAAATTCGTCAAGCGCTACGCGGACGTCCACGGAGAGATGGTGGGCGGGCTGCGGGCGTTCACCGAGGAGGTGCGCTCGCGCCACTTCCCCGAGCCCGACCACGTCTACGGCGTCGAGCCGGCGGAGCT
>DATMRN010000010.1:0-2416 GCA_035566275.1 Solirubrobacterales bacterium
CCGCTCGTTCGGGATCGGATTTTCTCTGAAACACGCGGCAATCCCCTCGCGCTCCTTGAGCTGCCTCGTGCGTGGACCACGGCGGAATTGGTCGAGGGCCTCTCGGATTCTGCCGGTATTCCGCTCACAGGCAAGCTTGAATTTTCCTTTGCGAAGCGTTTGCGTGAACTGCCAACTGACACCCGTACCCTGCTCGCACTTGCAGCAGCCGAGCCGAAGGGCGACCCGGCGCTACTGTGGTCCGCCGTTAAGCGCCTCGGACTCGATTGGAGCGCCGCGGCCCCCGCAGAACGCGCCGGGCTAGTCGAAGTTGGACAGGGAGTGTACTTCCGGCACCCACTGGTGCGGGCTGCCGCGTACCGCTGTGCGCCCCTCGAGAAGCGACTTGAAGTTCATCGCGTTCTCGCGGAGCTGGCCGACCCGATCCATGACGCGGACCGCCGCGCATGGCATTGGGCCTGTTCGACAATCGGTCACGACGAGAAGATCGCCGCCGAGCTTGAGAGGACAGCAGGTCGCGCCAGGGCCCGCGGTGGTCTGCTGGCGGCCGCGGCCCTGCTCGAGCGTGCAGCGCTCCTCACCCCACACGGAGAGCGTCGAGCCGATCGGACGCTGGCAGCAGCGAGGGCGAAACGGGATGCCGGGGCATTTGAATCAGCGCTCCGGCTCTTGTCCCTTGTCGACACCGAGCCACGGTCCGAGCTGCGGACCGCGCTGGCTGACGAACTGCGGGGGAAAATCGCCTTTGACCAGCGCCGTAGCTCGGAAGCTGCCGAGCTCTTGTTGAGTGCGGCTCGGCGGATCGAGCCGTTTGCGCCCCGGGCTGCTCGTGAGATGCACCTCGAGGTGTTGGCTGCGGCCGTCTGGGCTGCGGGCCCAGGCGACCGCGAGTTGGTCGTCAAAGTAGCGCAGGCCGCTCGGGCCACAGCGTCGGCTGAGAATCCACCGCGCACCGCAGATCTGCTC
Organism: Solirubrobacterales bacterium; assembly: GCA_035566275.1. Lineage (GTDB taxonomy): Bacteria > Actinomycetota > Thermoleophilia > Solirubrobacterales > 70-9 > DATMRN01. Next base: position 967 of record DATMRN010000010.1, read on the forward strand.
CTTGACGCGCTCGCTACCAGGGTCAGCGATGGCTATGCGGCTGCAGCACCCGCGCTGACCGTGGCACTCGACGCCATCCGCAATCACGGTCTGGGATCGGACGATGCCGACGACCTGCTGTGGTTGACAGGAAACAGACTGGCCGGGCTCATCGCTATCGAGGCTTGGGACTATGAAGCCGGTCTCGCCCTTGCAGAGCGGCAGGTCAGAGTGGCTCGAGAGTCGGGAGCCCTCGTACAGCTTCAATTTGCGTTGAACTTCCTCGCCAACCACGTCATCGTAACCGGCGATCTTCGTGGCGCGTCGGCGTTGTTGGAAGAAGAGCGCCTGCTGTCGACGATGACCCTGGTAACTCCGAATCGCACCATGCTGATCAACGCGCTCCGCGGCGATACAGATCGGACCGTTTCGCTGGTCCAGGCAATGATCGAGACTGCAATCAAAAGCGGTCATGGCCGGGTAATTTTCTTTGCCCACTACGCGGCCGCCGTTCTGTACAACGGGCTCGGACGCCACGCAGACGCGCTGGCTCACGCGAGACAGGTGATCGAGTCGGACGCGCTGGGCTATCAGACACTCGCCGCTGGCGAACTCGCGGAAGCGGCGTCCAGGGAGGGCGACACCGAGCTGCTGTCGTACATGTGCGCCTGGATGCAAGTCCGCTCCGCGGCGACTCCGACGGAGTGGGCGCTCGGAATCTCTGCTCGGATCCAAGCGCTCGATACGGAGGGCGCCGATGCGGACGCCTTGTATCAGGAGTCGATAGTCCACCTTGGCAAGACACCGCTTCGGATCGAACTGGCGCGCTCACAACTGCTCTACGGCGAATGGCTGCGGCGGGAGCGCCGGCTCCTTGACGCGCGCGTCGAGTTGCGCGCAGCGCTGTGCCTGTTCCGTGAATTCGGAGTGGAAGCCTTCGGCGACCGAGCCCGGATCGAGCTCGAAGCGACCGGCGAACGCATCCGCCCGCGGGCGGCGGCTTCAGAAACCCAGCTCACCCCGCAGGAATCCCAGGTCGCGCGGCTTGCAGCGGAGGGCCTCACCAATCGGGAGATCGCCGCTCGTCTCTTCATCAGCCAGAGCACCGTGGAGTACCACCTGGTCAAGGTATTCCGCAAACTCGATGTCAGAACCCGGACCCAGCTGGCACACCTGAGGTTCTAGGCGCTGCGGAGCCGGCGATCGTGATGCGGCGTGACGTGCTCAGCTGGTGGAGCTGTCGCTCTGCAGCACCGCCTCCACGTCGAGAATGATGGCGACCGAATCACTCAACAACATCGCGTGATCGAGGCCGGGGATCGGCGCGTTGAAGCTGACACCGAAGCCGTTCCGGTCGATCGTGGTGGTCGCACTGAACGACACACGGGTCGCTCCGAAGGTGTCCGGAGAGAAACCGTTCACAACGAGGTCGAGGGTCACTGGACGCGTCGTCCCACGGATCGTGAGGTCC
>DATMRN010000011.1:0-5798 GCA_035566275.1 Solirubrobacterales bacterium
TTGATCTGCGATGCCAACAGACCGCTGGCGGTGGCGGTGAAACCGCTCGGCGCCGCCAGGGTGGCGGCGGCCAGCGTGCTCCCGTTATTGGTGCGTGTCGCGGTGAACTTCCCTGACGCCACACCGACGGGCCCAGCCAACAGCGCGACCGCCAGGGCCAGAGCGAGGGGAAGGCCCTTACGCAGCATCGACGTCCTTCTCGGGACGCCAGAGATCCCAGAGCGCCAGCGCGCAGAGAAGCACGGCCGGCACGCCGATCATCAGCGCCCGCGCCAGCGGATCGCTGAGCCAGGCGATTGCGTAGCCCAGCTTCGGGATCTTGTAGAGCACCTGCCCGATCTGGCCGTTGACAGGGACGCTCCAGCGCTCGACCGTGTTGTTGCGGTCGCCCTTGGTGATGAAGTCAACCGAGTTCCCGCTGCGCCACCTGATTTGGACCCGATGGGAGACCAGCCGCGCCCCATCGCTTGGGTCTTTGAACAGCACGATCTGCCCGGGTTGCGCGGAGAGGGGGGAGATCGGGCTCGTGATCTCTATATCGCCAACCGCGAGTGCCGGGCTCATGCTGGCGGTCTGCACGGTGTAGGCGCGAGCGCCGAAGACGTAGGGCACCGCAACGGCCAAGAGGATCACCACGGCCATCGAGCCCAGCGCCCAGGTTGAGGTGAGGAGGATGCGGCGCGCTGGGACTCTCACGGGTGTGCGCTCGCCAGCGGTTCGAGGGTGATCTGAAAGCGCCGTCCTGCCACGGAGTCATACCCCGCTTTGGGGGGGATCTGAGCGCTCAGTTGCAGATGGACCTGAGCGCCGCGCCGGATGTGGAGCGCTTGCCCCTGGCCAACCCGCAACCCGGCAAGCGTCGTGTTGGCGAGCAGCGTGCGCGGTGTCTTTATGCGGATCTGGACGATCGAGGCCGCGGCGCGAGGCACGCTGGCGGGCACCAAGCGCACGTAGAGCGCCGTTGGCCCGCTGTTGCGTAGTGTCACGCTGCCGTGTGCGGGGGGTCCGCTCTCGATCAGCGAGCGCGCGAGCAGTGCGAATCTGGGCGCCGCGGGCCGGGCAGAGACGACACCACTCTGCGCTATCGCGAGGCGCAGGCTGGTCGCAGCCTGCGGGGCGCTCGCTGCCGGGACCGAGACGGCGAGCAGCCACAACCCGGCGCAGATACCGAGCAGCGCACCGAGAACTCTCGCGAGGCCTGGTGTGTAGCTCAGAGGCATGGCGCGCCCTTGGCGAGAAGGGTCTCCCCGGCTCGATCTGAGACCTGAAGGATGAGCCGAGCCGGGGGTAGCCCCTTTTCTCGAGCGACTACTGGTTGCGTGCCTCCCACGTGAAGGAGTGGGAGTTTGTGTTGGAGCCCTGGGCGCTGTTTGGCGTGCTCGCGTCCAGCGTCACCGTGAACTCATAGACGATCGAGTCGTTTGTGTTCCATTGAGTTTGCGAGCCCGGGTAGGTCAAGATCCCGTTTGAGTAGGCGTTGTTGGCCGTTGAGAGGCCCTGCAGCGTGCCGGTGAACAGCGCTCCACCGGCCGCCGGGGTAAAGCCGGTGCAGCTCGGGAAGCTCGGGCTCGACTGCGTCCCCGGCGTGATCGTGAGGTCCTCGTACTGAGCGAGCGATCCCACACTCGACGGCATGTAGAGCTTCACGTCGGCTGGGAGCGAGCCCGTGTAGGTGACCTTGATGCAGGTGGTCGACGTCGTGCCCGGCTTTGCGTTTGAGATGTTGTAGAGAGCGGTCCCCGAGGAGTTGTCGCCGATGACGACGGTGCCCGAGGAGAGCTGGTTGCCGGGGTTGGTGGTCGTGCTGGTGAACAGGCCGAAGACGCCGAATGATGCGATGGCGCCGAGCACTCCGACCACGAGGAGGCTGAGCGCGACCTTCTGGATTTGCCTTCTCTTCATGATGTGAGCTGAGTCGGCTGGCTGAGTGCCCTAATGATCTTCATATGGCTTCTAATCGACAAGTTTGCAGCAATCTTGAGACACTTGCAACAATCTTTAAGATGCGGACTCATGCACCACCACTCTGTTGCGACCCTCGTCCTTGGCCCGATACAGCGCCTCATCGGCCTCGCGCAGCACCTCCTCCCCGCCACCCGGCTGTCCTTTGCGAACGGCCACGCCGATGCTGATCGTCACGAGCGCCGACGGCCCGCGCCCCGGGTGGGGAATCCCCAGCGCCTCGACGGCCCGCCGCATCCGCTCCGCGGCCGCAGCGGCCAGCTCGACGCTCTGGCCCCGGAATACGACCAGCAGCTCCTCACCCCCGTAGCGATAGACGGTGTCGCCGCTCCTAGCGCTCTGGCGCAATGTGTCGGCCACTCTGCGCAAGATCTCGTCACCAGCGAGGTGACCGCGGCTGTCGTTGTAGGCCTTGAAGCGGTCGATGTCGCAGAGGCCGACGGCGTAGCTGTGCCCGTAGCGCTCGAAGCCTCCCTCGAGGGTCTTGAGGTCTTCTTGCATACGCAGCCGATTTCCCAACCCCGTCAGCGGGTCCTGGCGAGACTGCGCGTAGAGGTCGCGGTTGAGTCGCTCCAATTCTCCCCGCTGCTTGCCAAGCTTGCGATAGAGGCTGGTGATCCTTTCGGCGGCGACCAGGCTAGCCTCCAGCTCGTCCTCGTCGAGTGGCTTCGCCAGGTAGTCGTCTGCCCCCACCTCCATCCCGTGCATGATGTTCCCCTTACCCTCCCGCGCCGAGAAGAGGATGAAGTACGCGTATGGCTGGTCCGACTCCCTGACCATGCGGCACAGCTCGTCTCCCTCTATGCCGGGCATCAGCCAGTTGCTGATCACCACGTCGGCGCCCCCGCTCTGGAAGAGCTCCCACGCGCGAATGCCGTCCTCGGCGACGATGCAGTCGTGACCGAGACTCGTCACCGCCTTCTCGAGCAGCCGCCGGTAGGCGGCGGAGTCATCGACGGCCAGCACCTTCATGGCGGCGCCGTACCCTCTTCGGACCGAAGCCGCGCCTCGCAGGCGGCGATCACGTCCCCCAGGTCCACCTGGGCCAGCAGCGCGCGATGGCGCTCGTCCTCGGGGTCGAGCGTCCGCAGGGCCCGCTCGTAAGCGCGCCGCGCCGCCTTCGCGTTGCCGCGCCGGTCGTGAGCCCTGCCGAGCTCGAAGGCGGCGAGGCCGAAGGAGGGGTCCAGGTAGAGGCTCCTACGCAGCGACGCCGTCGCCGCCCGGGTGTCGCCGAGCCCAAGCTCGACCAGGCCTCGGACGAAGTAGGCATCCGCAAGCAGCGGGTCCTTGGCCAGCAGCGCCTCGACGATCTCGATCGCCGCGTCCAACTCGCCCGCGTCGGCGGCCAGGAGCGCGTCCTCGATGCTGTCCTCCGCACGTCGCCGAGGGACCGCTCGGTCGCCGCCCCCGCCCCATTCCCGCCGCCCGGCCGTGCCAGTCCCTTCGCCGAGCTTGGGCTCCAGGCCCAGCGGGCGCCTCAGCGGCCGCTTCGCCGCCGGGGGTCGGCGGCGGCGCTCGGCCTGGGCGCCCGGAGCGGTTCGCCCGAGGGCGCCCGCGGTGCCGGTCAGGCGGTCGGCGGCTCCGAGGATCAGATGGCCCTCCGGCCGCAGCGCCGACTCGAGGGAGCTGATCACCGGCTCCACGGTCGCGAGGTCGAAGTAGATGAGGACGTTGCGGCAGGCGATCACGTCGAAGGACACCTCGCCGGGGGGCGGCGAGGGATCGCCGATCAGGTTGTGGTGGCGGAAGCGGACCAGCGACCTGATGCTCTCGCGGACGCGGTAGCGCCCCTTCTCCTCGGTGAAGTACCGCTGCCGGAGGTGGGGCGGCAGGTTGCGAACCGAGCGCTCCGTGTAGCCCTCGCCCGCGGCGGCTCGCTCCAGAGCCGCAGAGGAGATGTCGGTGCCGAGGATCGTCACCGGAGTCCCCACCGGGCCGAGCGCCTCGCTGGCCAGGATCGCCAGCGAGTAAGCCTCCTCACCCGTCGCGCAGGCGGCCACCCATACCCGCACGACCCCCAGGCCACCCTCCCTCTCGCCTTCCAGCAGCCGCTGCCACTCGATCGCTTGCAGCTCGCGAAGCTCGCGGAAGAAGTAGGTCTCCTGAACCGTGACCTCGTCGACGAGGCGGTTGAGGAGAGCCGTGTCTTCGCTCCGGCCGGAGCTCTCCGCGACGAAGCGCTCCGCGTCCATGTCGGGGGCCACTCGCCCCAGCGCCGCCGCGAGCGCGGGAAGCTGCGCCTCCTTGACGACTATCCCGGTCTCGCGCCGAACCAGCTCGGCGACCATTGCCAGCGCCTCGCTCATCGCGCGGCGCTCCGCGCGCGAAGCGTCGCCAGCTTCGGCGCCAGCTCTTCGAGGGGGAGGACGAGGTCGACGCCCGACTCGATCGCCGCGCCCGGCATGCCGAACACCGCGGAGGTCTCCTCGTCCTGGGCGATCGTCAGGCCGCCGGCCTCCCGCAGCGCGCGAACGCCCTCGGCGCCGTCGCGGCCCATCCCGGTGAGGACGACGCCGACCGCCCCGTCGCCGGCCGAGGAGGCGAGGCTCTCGAAGAGCACGTCGAGCGAGGGCCGGTGAGCCCCCCTGCGGGTCTTGCGATCGAGGGAGAGTCGCATCGAGGGCTCGAGGCGCAGGTGGGCGCCGTCGAGAGCCATCCAGACCCCCCGCTGCATGGGGGCCCCGTCGACGGCGATGCCGACCGGGATCGCGACGCTCTGATCCAACCATTTCACGAGACCCTCGCCGAAGCCCGCGGCCATGTGCTGGACGACGAGGACCGGCAGGGGGAAGTCGACGGGCAGGCCACCGAGAACGGTCGCCAGCGCCGGCGGCCCCCCGACGGAGGCCCCGATGCCGATCGCGCGCTAGGTCATCCCCGGCCTGCGCCAGGCTCGCGGCGGAGCCGGCGCGCCCTGTCCCTCCCCACCGTCGCGGCGCTTCAGTCGAAGGCTGGCGAGGCGCTTGACGCGACTGCGCAGCGCGGTCGCCCAGACACCTTGCGGCTCGTCCAGGCGCAGCCTGTCCCACGGGATCGCCTCGAGGGCGCCCGCGGCCAGCGCCTCGGAGAGGCGCTCGGAGGTCTCTCCCGCGCGGGCGCCGAGGACCAGGATCGGCACCGGCCTCTCGCGCATGATCTGCTCGATCGCCGACCCGCCGCCCGCCCCGATCGTCTCCAGGTCGATGGCGATCAGGTCCGGCTCGAGCCCTTCGATCCCCGCCAGCAGCTCCCCCAGGCTGCTGAAGATCCCCATCACATCGACGCCGGAGTCGTGCTCGAGGAACCTGGCCAGTGCTCGCGCCCGGCTCGCCGAGCGATCGCAGAGGACGATCTGCCTGGGTCGCGCCGCCATCCCTACCGGCCGACCAGCCGCCCGATCGTCTCCAGCAGGGCCTGCTGGTTGAACTCCTGCTTGACGATGTAGGCGTCGGCGCCCTCCTCCGCTCCTCGCCGCCTTTCCTCCTCTCCCCCTTTGGAGGTGACGATCACCACTGGCAGCGACGCGTGCACCGGGTCCTCGCGAATCGCCTTGAGCAGCTCGAACCCGTCCATCTCCGGCATCTGCACGTCGGTCAGGACCATGTCCACGTGGGGGTCGGCGGCGAGCCTCTGCAGCGCCTCGCCACCGTGTCGCGCAACCTCGACGCGGTAGCCGGCCGCCTCGAGAATGCTGCGCTGCATCTCGCGGACGCTGAACTGGTCATCGACCACGAGCACCTTCTTCGGACCGGCGTGCTCGCCTGGCTGCGCGGCGAGGGACGGCGAAGAGCCCAGGGACGACATCTCCAGGAGGCGGTTGGGATCGAGGATCAGGGCGACGCGACCGTCCCCGAGGA
>DATMRN010000012.1:0-3466 GCA_035566275.1 Solirubrobacterales bacterium
GATGCTGCTCGAGCGGGAGACGATCGATGCGGGCCAGTTCGTGGCGCTGCTCGACGGCAAGCTGGAGGACGAGGTGTTCGCCGACGAGGAGGAGCCGGCGAAGCCGGCCGAGCCGGCGCCCCAACCGGAGCGGCCGCAGCGTGAGGGCGCCCGGCCGATGCCTCGGCCGCGGCCCGGTTACGCCGGCGGCGACGCTTCATAAATCCGCCGCCTGCAAGCAGGCGGCGGCAATCGCCATATCGGCGCCGCTCGCAAAGAATCAGATCGTGATGCTCGCTAATCGGTTGATCATGGGGGTCATCAACGTGACCCCGGACTCGTTTTCGGATGGCGGGCTCTACCTGGATCCGGATGCGGCGATCGAGCATGGGAAGGAGCTTGTGAGGGATGGGGCGGAGATCCTCGATGTAGGGGGGGAATCGACGCGGCCCGGCGCACAGGAAGTAAGTGTTGAGGAGGAGCTGCGACGAGTCGAGCCGGTGGTGGAGGGGTTGGCCGGGAGGGCGGTTGTCTCGATCGACACCTCTAAGTCGACGGTTGCCGAGGTGGCCCTGGATGCCGGGGCGGAGATCGTCAACGATGTGACTGCGCTGCGGGGAGATCCTGAGATTGGGGGGCTGTGCGCCGATCGTGGTGCTGGGCTGGTGCTTATGCACATGCAGGGCACGCCTCGGACGATGCAGGAGAACCCCATCTACGACGACGTGGTCGATGACGTCAAGGCGCTTCTGGCGGAGCGGATGGAGGTTGCGGTCGGGGCCGGTGTCGATGAGGAGCGGATCTGGCTGGACCCTGGGATCGGGTTCGGCAAGACGCTGGAACACAACCTCGAGCTGCTGCGGCGGCTCGGCGAGCTGCACTCTCTCGGCCGGCCGCTGGTCGTCGGCACTTCCCGCAAGAGCTTCATCGGGAAGGTGGACGGCTCCCTAGCGAGTGATCGCCTCGGGGGCACGGTTGCCTCGTCTGTCCTCGCCGCCGCCGGGGGAGCGGACGTGCTTCGAGTTCACGACGTCGCCGAGGTCGGGCAGGCGATCAGGGTCGCCGCCGCGATCCTTGGGTAGGTTGCTCCGATGGAGGCTCACGGCAACGGGATCGAGTCGAGCGTCGAGGTGGAGCTGCACGGGCTCTCGATCTACACGCACCACGGCGTCAGCGAGGCCGAGCAGGAGGTCGGGCAGCGGCTCGAGTTCGACGTCTCCTTCGACGTGCCCGACTGCGACGCGGTCCTCACCGACCGGCTCGAGGACACCGTCGACTACGCCCAAGTCTGCGACATCGTCGCGCTTGCCGCGACCGAGCGCAGCTACAAGACCCTGGAGCGCCTCGCCCAGGTGGTCGGCGAGCGGTTGATGGAGCGCTACGGCTGTGAGTCGGTCCGGGTGCGGGCGGCGAAGCCCGAGCCGCCGCTGCCACTCGCCATCCAGGAGATCGCGGTGGAGGTCACCCACGAGCGCGCCGTGGACGAGGACGAGGACAACGGCGGCGACGGGTAGGGCGGTGCGGATCGGCTACTTGGGGCTGGGCTCGAACGTCGGCGACCGCGAGGAGCACCTGCGGGCGGCGATCGAGCTGTTGCGCGAGAGCGGGGTCGAGGTCGAGACGGTTTCCTCGACCTATGAGACCGAGCCGGTGGGTGAGATCCTCGATCAGCCAGACTTCCTCAACGCGGCGATCCGCATCCGCACCGACCTGGAGCCGGAGGCGCTGCTGCGCCGCTGCAAGGCGATCGAGGCCGAGCGCGGCCGCGCTTTCGAGGCGCCCCGGCACAGTCCCCGGCCGCTCGACGTCGACCTGCTGCTGCTCGGCGACCTTGAGCTGCGGACTGACCGCCTCACCCTCCCGCATCCCGAGGTGAGGAGCCGCCGCTTCGTCCTGGCGCCGCTGCTGGAGCTGGACCCGGGCCTGACGCTGCCGGACGGGACGCGCCTTGCCGAGGCGCTCGCCGGCTTGGGCTCCGGTCAGCGGGCCGAGCGAGTGGGGTCGCTCTAGGCGGTCGCCGGCATGCCGCGCAGCGGCTCGAGCCAGGCGGGCGGGAGGATCGGCGGGGTCCTGCCCGGGTAGTTGGGCACGACACGCGTTGCCAGCTCGCCGGCGGGACGTCCCGCGATCGCGGGCCGGAGGTCGTCGAGGGTCATCGCGAGGCCGAGGCTTGGGGCGATCTGGAAGTCGGCGGCGTTCAGCTGCTCGCCGTTCAGCACTCCGGCGGCGATCCAGTCGTCGATCTTCTGCAGCATTCCCGGCAGCGCCGCGAGGCCGTGGCGAACATGCGCGTCGTCGGCCTCGTTGAAGTGAGCCGAGAGCGCCACGATCGGCGCCGCCGTCTTCATCGCCAGCGAGATCGGGACGCCCAGCTTCGCGCCCTCGGAGTAGCTGCGCAGCGGCGCCTTGTCGCGCTTGATCGCCCACCAGAGGATCTGGCGCATCGGCGGCTGCAGCTCCTGGTCGCCGAAGCGCTCCGCCTCCTCGACCGCGACCCGCTTCTCGGGGTCGGCGGGGAAGAGCGGCGGCTCGGGCCGCAGCCGGTCCAGCTCGCGGGCGATCTCCCGCGATCCCTGCACCTTGCGGCCGTCGACCTTCAGGGCCGGCACCGTGATGCCGGGGAAGCCGACCGCGCGCAGGGCGACCTTGGAGATCACCGGCAGCAGGTCGGTGCGCTTGTAGGCGATGCCCTTGTGGTCGAGCATCAACTGCGCCGCGATGCTCGGGTGCGAGGCGGGGATCACATAGAGCCGTGCGTCCACTGGCGAGGCATCCTACGTGCATAATCGCCGGCGTGCTTCTCGCGGTTGATGTCGGCAACACGCAGACCCACCTCGGCGCCTTCGACGGCGAGCGCCTCGCCGAGCACTGGCGCTTTCAGACCCGCTCGGGGGCGACGGGCGACGAGCTGGCCGAGCGGATTGCCGGACTCCTGTCTCTCAGCGGCATGGTCCTCACCGATCTCGATGCCGTCTGCGTCTCCTCGGTAGTACCGCCACTCGGCGCCCAGTACGAGCGGTTGAGCGAGCGCTTCCTGGAGGCCGAGTGCCTGACTATCGGCCCCGGCGTCAAGACCGGGATGCCGATCCGCATCGACAACCCGCTCGAGGTAGGCGCCGACCGCCTGGTCAACTCGATCGCCGCCTACGAGCGCTTTCAGAGCGCCTGCATCGTCGTCGACTTCGGCACCGGGATCAACATCGACGCGGTCTCCGCCGAGGGCGAATACCTCGGCGGCGCGATCGGCCCCGGCCTGGAGATCTCGCTAAGCGCTCTGATCGAGCGCGCCGCCCGCATCACCCGCATCGACCTGGCCGCGCCGGAGACGGCGATCGGCCGCTCCAGCCGCGCCGCGATCCAGTCGGGCTTCGTCTTCGGCTTCGCCGGCCTGATCGACGGGGTGGTGGGGAGGATCGAAGAGGAGCTGGGCGAGGCGAGGCTGCTCGCCACCGGTGGGCTCGCCCACGTGGTCGTCCCCTTCACCGAG
>DATMRN010000013.1:0-3297 GCA_035566275.1 Solirubrobacterales bacterium
AGAGCGAGGCTTTGTGCAATTCAGTCAGCGCGCCGGGGAACTGGTTTGCGATCCGCGCCGCCAACGTGTCGCCGGTCTTGAAGAGCGACGCCTGGATTTCCGAGCCGGCGCCGATCACCTGCGCCACGGCGATCGCCTCGCCCAGCGCGCGCCCGAGTCCCAGGAGCGACGCAGCGACCACTCCCGAGGCCGTCGACGGCAGGACGACACCACGCACGACCTCCCAGCGGGTGGCGCCCAGAGCGCTGGCGCCGTCCTGGACGTCGCGCGGCACGGCGAGGAAGAGGTCGCGGGAGATCGAGGCGATGATCGGGATCACCATGATCGTCAGGATCAGGCTCGCCGTGAAGACGCTCGAGCCGGTCGTTTGCGCGGCGCCGAAGATTGGGATGAACCCCAGCGTGCCGTGAAGGAATGGCTCGATGTTTTCGTGCACGAAGGGCGCCAGGACCAGGATGCCCCAGAAGCCCAGGATGACGCTGGGGATCGCAGCCAGCATCTCGACCAGCGGCGAGATCACTCCCCTCACTCTCGCCGGCGCCAGCAGGCTCAGGAAGAGACCGATCGCGATCGCGATCGGGGCTCCCAGCAGGAGGGCCGCGAAGGAGCTGACGGCGGTCCCGAAGATGAGCGAGCCGGCTCCGAATTCGCCGAAGTTCGGCTGCCAGGTCGTGCCGGTGAGGAACCCGAGCCCGAACTTGGAGATCGCCGGACTGGCCCCGTGCACGACCTGATAACCGATCAGGACGATCATCGCAATGCTGAGCAGGGCCGCCAGCAGGCAGACGCCGTAGAGCACGGCGTCGCCGATTCGATCCGCCTGCTTGCGGCGAGAGCGTCTGCCCCGTGAGGGGCGAGATCCGAGATGAGCCGTGGGGCTGGCGGTGGCGCTCATGGGCGGCAGCGTAGACGAGACATAGCCCATTTCTCACCGACGCCGACAATTTTCACAAGATTGAAACAAGTCGGAATTCACTAGGAGACTTGTTACGAAAATTAACACCCGTACTGTTACATCTTTGAAACAGCGCCTTTCACGAGATTGAAACAATTATGCGGCCACTTGACGCAACTCTACGCTCGCCAGGGTGCGAATTTCGACTCCATGGCGGGTATCGATAACGAGCTGAAAGGATTCTCTTGATTCGCAACAGGTTGCTAGGTCTCTTCATCGCAATCGCTGGGACGGTTGGAGGTATGGCAGCCGTTGCCACCGCGAGCGCATCCGCCGCCGGGCTCACCGGCGCCGGCTCCACCCTGGTGGCCCCCTTGATGGCCAACTGGATCAGTACCTTCGAAATCAGGGAAGGCATTCCCGTGAAATACGGCGCCGTCGGCTCCGGTGCGGGCATCGCCCAGATCACCGCGAGGACCGTCGACTTCGGAGCCTCCGACGCTCCGCTCACCCCCGAACAGGCCACAGCCTGCAACGGATGCGTGCAGATTCCCTGGGCGCTGTCGGCGACCGGCATCGGGTTCAACATCCCCGGCGTCAAGAAGCTGAATCTGACCGGCAAGATCATCGCCGGCATCTACTTCGGCAAGATCACGAAGTGGAACGACCCGAAGATCAAGAAAATCAACCCGAAAACGAAATTGCCGGGCCTGACCATCACTCCGGTGTTCCGCAGCGATGGCTCCGGTGACACCTACGCCTTCACCAACTACCTCTCGAAGGTGAGCGCCTCCTGGAAGAACGAAGTCGGCTACGCGACCTCGGTCGGCTTCAAAGCCGGCGTCGGCGCCAAAGGCAACTCGGGTGTCACCTCGACGGTCACCAAGACGTCCGGCGCGATCGGCTACATCTCGGCCTCCTATCTGATCGCGGCCGGCCTCGGCGCTGCCGCAGTCCAGAACAATGCCGGTAACTACGAGTTCCCCAACCTGTCGAACATCGAAAGCGCGGCGTCGACGGTCAAGAGCCTGCCCGCGAGTAATGCGGTCAGCATCACCAACCCGCCGAAGAAGGCGACGACGGCTTACCCGATCTCGACCTTCACCTACGCGATCGTCCCCCACAGCGCCCCGCAGAAGGGATTCCTCCAGCAGTTCCTCAACTACGCGGTGACGAAAGGGCAGAAGTACGGAGCGGCGCTAGACTTCGCTCCTCTTCCGAAGGTCGTGCTGAGCGCGGCGAAAAGGGCAATCGCCTCGCTTTAGCGAGTCTGCCGGCGGCGGGAGGCGCCGCGGCTGACCGGCCGGCACGGGGTTCCGAAAGGGGCCTCGTGCCGGTCTTTTTTACGCCTGCTAGGCGAAAGCCCGGGCGGCGCGGCGGCGCAGGTCCGCGTTGAGCATGCCGGTGACCTGGCTGGGGCTGTCGCCCGCGGAGGGGACGGCGTCGCCGATCAGGCCGCTGGCGCGGAAGCCGAAGAGGGGCGCGTCGAAGCCGACCTCGCGGATCTTGCGGACCAGCTTGACGGCGCCGGAGGTGTCGGCGCCGGGGCCGCAGAGGACGATCGCGGTCGGGTCGAGGGCGCGCAGCGCACGCTCGAGCCGCTCGTCGCCGAGCTCGGTGGAGAGCATCAGGACTCGGAAGCCGGCCCGGCGCAGGGCGAGGTCGAGGGCCTGGGCGTGAACCGCCTCGGCGTCCTGCCCGCGGCTGGAGTCGAGCAGCAGGATCCCGGCCGGCCGCGAGGCGGCCGAGGCGAGGCGGCGGGCGCCATGCAGCCAGCCCATCGCCCAGCGGGAGGCGAACTCCAGCTCCGGCTCGCGCTCGGGGTCGGCGGCCAGCTCGTCGATCGTCGGCAGCAGCAGCTCCTCGACGGTGCGCTCCAGCGGCCGCAGCGCCAGGCTCTCCTCGATCGCCCGGTCGGCGGCGGCCTCGTCGAAGCTCTCCAGGGCGACGCGCAGGTTGCCGCTGGTGGCCGGCGCCGACTGGCGCTGGCGAGACAGCTCGATCGCCGAGGAGATGTTGCCGGTCTGGGCGAGCGCGTCGCGCAGCGTCTGCAGCTCCACCAGCTCGTAGTTGCGGTGGTTGCCGGGGGTGCGCTTCGGCGTCGGGTACCCGTAGCGCCGCTCCCAGCTGCGGAGCGTGTTGGGGCTGACGCCGAGCACCTCGGCCGCTGCGTTGGTTCTGATTCCGGGCATCTGAAGAAGGTGGTGGTTGTGGTGGCGCGCAATTTGAGGATTCGCCGCGCGAGCGCCATTCTCCCACCCCGATTGCAGGTTTACGCCGGTTATGGACAGATTTCGGGGATCTGTCAGCGATCTTGCAAGGCGCCCATGCCCACCGGCTGGCCGACGGCGCGGGCCCGCCACATCGCCTCGTCGGCGCTCTGCAGCAGCCGCTCCGCGTCG
>DATMRN010000014.1:0-2002 GCA_035566275.1 Solirubrobacterales bacterium
AGCAGCTGGCGGAGGTGGCCGGCTACGACGACGAGGACTGACTGCGTCGCGAGAAGCGGCGCATCTCGGGGTCTTCGGTCGGTCGGATCGGGTCACGCACGGAGTGCGCTCCCCTCACCGCCCTCCCTGCATCCCCCGACCTGCTTGCTTCTCGCGACGCAGTAGGGAATAAATTGTCAAATTCAGTGCGTCACGGGCGCGCTTTTTTCGGGCAGGTTCAACCGCGTGCCCGAGCTGAGCAGATCGCAGGTGGTCGTCTACGGTGCCATCGCCGTCGCTCTGCTGCTGGTGGGAGCGCGGGCGATTCGGGCGGAGGGGAGTAGCGGGTCTTCGTATTCGTCTTCGTCGTCGTCTGGCTCCTCCGGCGGCAGCAGCGGAGGCGGGATCAGCTTCAGCCCGAGCGGTCAGGCGTCCGACGTCATCGTCGACGTGACCGGGGCGGTGAGCCGGCCCGGCGTTTACCGGCTGCCGGCGGGGTCGCGGGTGACCGATGCGGTCGACCGAGCCGGTGGGGCGAGCGGCAAGGCGCAGCTTGAAGCGATCAACCTCGCCGCTCGGCTCGCGGACGGGCAGCAGGTCGTCGTCCCGGAGCAGGGCCCCGGCGGCGCGCCGGTGAGCGCCGCCGGGGCCTCTTCGGGCGAAGAAGGGCCGATCAGCCTCGGCACCGCGACCGTCGAGCAGCTCGACACGATCGACGGGATCGGACCGGTGACGGCACAGGACATCGTCGACTTCCGCGAACGGCACGGCGGCCTCGGCTCGGTCGACCAGCTCGACCAGGTGAGCGGGATCGGGCCGGCGACGATGGAGTCGCTTCGCGCCCGCCTCCAGCCATAGGCCGTGCGCGCGCCACGGCCGCCCCTGCCGGTCCTGCTCGGCATCGCGGTCCTGGTGGTGGCCGCGCTCTTGCACAGCGCCGAGATCCGGGAACGCGCCTCGACTGGAGTCGGGCAGGGGATGCCGGCGCGCGAGGCCGAGCTGGCGCGGGGGTTCGTGCTCGGCCAGGACGACCGCATCGACCCCGAAACGGTCGAAGACTTCCGCCGCTCCGGGCTCAGCCACCTGCTCGCCGTCTCGGGAGAGAACGTGCTGCTGCTCGCCCTGCTGGCGATGCCGGTGCTCGGCGCGCTGGGGATACCGCTGCGTGAGCGCCTGGTCTGGGTGCTCGCCCTGATCGCCGTCTACGTTCCGCTCGCCGGGGCCGGGCCGTCGATCCAGCGGGCGGGAGTGATGGGCGCCGTGGGGGTGCTGGCGACGCTCGGGGGCCGAAGGGCGTCGCGGCTCTATGCGCTCGTCCTGGCGCTGGTCGTCACCCTGGCGATCGACCCGCACGTCGCCGCCGACGTCGGCTGGCAGCTCAGCTTCGCCGCGGTGGCAGGGATCTTCCTGCTCGCCTCGCCGCTGCGGGAGGCGATCGCAGCGCGGATCGGCAATCGCGGCTGGCGCCATGCGCTCGCCGAGGGCGCCGCGGTGACGATCGCCGCGACCCTGGCGACGGCGCCCCTGATCGCCTTTCACTTCGGAACGATCTCGACCACGACGCTGTTCGCCAACCTGCTGGCGCTGCCGGCGGTGGCGCCGGCGATGTGGCTGGGGATGCTCTCCGCCGCGGCCGCCCAGGTCCCCGACTTCCCGGTCGAGGCCTTCAACGCCGTCAACGCGCTACTTCTCGGCTACATCGCGCAGGTGGCGGCCTGGTGCGGGCGGCCGAGCTGGGCCTACGTGCACGTGCAGCTGAGCGGGACCGGCCTGGCCGGCTCCTACGCGGCGACGGCCGCGGCGATCGTGCTGGCGATGCGCCTGGCGCGGAGCCGGCGGATCGCCGCGCTGCGGAAGGGGCGCCGGCCTCGGGCGCGACGAGCGCCCCGGCTCGTCTGGGCGGTGACCCTCGGCATCGCCGCAGTCGCGCTCGTAGGCGTCCTCCTCGCGCGCGGCGGCGGCGCCTCGGCGGCCCCGCCGACTGCCGGTCTGCGGGTAGAGGTGCTCGACATCGGCCAGGGCG
>DATMRN010000015.1:0-4518 GCA_035566275.1 Solirubrobacterales bacterium
TCGGGTCCTCGAGCGTGACGATGTGCCGCGCCCGGGTCCGGTTGATGTGGTCGATCATCGCCGCCAGCGTGGTCGACTTGCCCGAGCCGGTGGTTCCGGTGACGAGGACGATCCCGCGCGCCTCCTCGGCGAGGCTGCGGACGACCTCGGGCAGGCCGAGGTCGTCGATCGAGCGGATCTCGAAGGGAATGGCGCGGCAGACGATCGAGACCGAGTCGCGCTGCTTGAAGGCGTTGACGCGGAAGCGGGAGACGCCGGGGATCGAGTAGGAGAAGTCGGCCTCGCCCTCCTCCTCGAATTCGGTCAGCGAGCGCACCTCGGCGATCTCGTGGAACGCCTTCTCGGTGTCCTCGCCGCTCAGCTCCCCGTAGCCCTCGAGGTGGGAGAGCTCACCGTGCAGCCGCACGATCGGCGGCGCGGCGACCTTGACGTGGAGGTCGGACCCCTCCCGCTCGACGAGCGTGCGCAGCGCTGAGTCGATGTCGAACATCCCGGCCTGTATCGGCCGGGATGTTCGACGCCTTAAACCGCGGTGCTACGCCACCTCGCGCAGTTTTTGCGCCTCTCCGAGAGACTGCAGCTTTTTGAGGCTCTGGTTCTCGATCTGGCGGATCCGCTCGCGCGTCACGTTGAAGGTGCGACCCACCTCGTCAAGCGTGCGCGGGTGCTCGCCCCCGAGGCCGTAACGCAGCTCCAGAACGCGGCGCTCGCGGTAGGAGAGGTTCTCCAGCGCCTCCTTCAGCGCCTCTTTGGTGAGCAGGTCGGCCGCCCGGTCGAACGGGGACTCGGCCTTCTCGTCGGCGATGAACTGGCCGAACTCGGACTCCTCCTCGTCGCCGACCGGCTTCTCCAGCGAGACCGGTGCCTGCGCGGAGCGCTTGATCGAGTCGACCTCCTCGGGGTCGATCCCGGTCACCTCGGCGATCTCCTCCGGGGTCGGCTCACGGCCCAGCTCGGTGACCAGCTTGCGCTCGGCGCGGCCGATCTTGTTCAGCTTCTCGACCACGTGGACCGGGATGCGGATCGTCCGCGCCTTGTCGGCGAGCGCGCGGGCGATCGCCTGGCGGATCCACCAGGTCGCGTAGGTGGAGAACTTGAACCCCTTGCGGTAGTCGAACTTCTCCGCCGCGCGGACCAGTCCCAGCGTCCCCTCCTGGATCAGGTCGAGGAAGGGCAGGCCCTGGTTGCGGTAGTTCTTGGCGATCGAGACGACCAGGCGCAGGTTGGACTCGACCATTTTCTGCTTCGCGTCGAGGTCGCCGCGCTCGATCCGCTTGGCGAGTTCGACCTCCTCCGCGGCGGTCAGCAGCCGCACCTTGCCGATGTCCTTGAGGAACAGCTGCAGGGAGTCGGTCGTCATGTCCGGCTTCAGGTCGAGCGCCTGTTTCTGCCGGCGACGGCCTTTTTTGCCGGAGTCCATGGGCATCGCGTCCGCGGCCGCTTTCTGGGCCGGGTCCATGTCCTCGACCAGCTCGATCCCCGACTTCTCGAGGTGCCCGTAGAGGTCCTCCACATCGGACTCGTCCAGGTCGACCTCGGAGACCGCCGAGGCGATGTCGCCGAAGGTGAGCACGCCGAGCTGCTGCCCGCGTGTGATGAGGCCTTTGACCTCCTCCATCTCTTGAAGCTCCGCTACCAGCATCCTGTTTCTACTCGTTCCCTTGCGCTAGATGGTTTAGTCCTGGTCCTGGCATATAAAAGACCCCGCGGATCGCAAAGTCGCGGAGTCAAACGTCTGTTCGCATGGTAGTTGCTTCAGTTTGTGAAGTCAATGCCCAATTCGATCCGCCACCCCCGTCCCTGGCTGCGCGCCTTCTGGCGGCGCGCCTACCACGAGAACGTGACCGGGCTCTCGGCGATGGTCGCCTACAACCTGATGCTGGCGGTCTTCCCCTTCGCCCTGCTGGTCCTCTTCGTCTTCGGCCAGGTGTTGAAGATCGGCGGGGTCGAAACCAGCGTCCTCAACGACCTCCAGCGCCTCTTCCCCAACGTCGAGCAGCAGACCCTCACCGACGTGCTCAACCGGATCGAGAGCAACTCGACGACGTTCGGGATCGCCGCCTTCGTAGGCTCGCTCTGGATCGGCGCCTCGTTCTGGGGCGCGATGGACACCGCCTTCTGCCGCATCTACCACGTCGAATGCCGCGGCTGGGTCGAGCAGAAGCGCTTCTCCTTCGTGATGCTCGCCGTCGTCATCCTCTTCATCGCCGCCAGCATCTTCCTGCCGGCATTCGAGAGCGCAGTCGTCTCCAGCACCGACCGCCTCCCCTTCGGGCTCTCCCACATCAAGGCGATCGACACCGTTCTGCTGCTCGCCGCCGCCCTGTTGATCACCTTCCTGATCTGCTGCGTGATCTTCTGGGCGGTTCCGAAAGGGCACATGCCGTGGCGGGCGGTCTGGCCGGGGGCGGTCTTCGTCACGGTCACCGCGGGCCTCGCCAACTGGCTCTTCCCGATCTACCTCAGCAACATCTCCAGTCTCTCGCACCTCGGCTCCACCCTCGGCTTCATCCTGATCGCGTTGCTCTGGTTCTACGTGTTGAGCCTGGCGCTGCTGGCCGGCGCCGTGATCAACTCGCTGCGCTACGAGCTGCACGACACCGGCGAGTTGCCTTATGTCCACGCCTCCACCGTTGGTGGCTGCGCCGACTGCGGAGGCGACGCTGCGGGCGCTCGATAGCGCCGGACTGATGAGGCGTAGCTCAGGGATTGCCGAGAGGGTCTTCGAGCTTCGGTTAGGTCGCCTTTACCAGTCTGCGCGAGGCTGCCTGGCAGTGAGCTTTCGACCGACCTCAGGGAGGCGCGCGCCGGGATGCGACGAGCGCCGCCCCCACGAACAACCCCACGGCCACCAACGTCCCGGCTCGGGTGAGCTGGGGGACCAGGTGAGCGCGGACGGGGTCGGAGACCGCGACCGCGTCGGAGACCCCCCCGGCGACGAACAGCATGGCCGCGGAGACGCCGGCCGTGACCGCCAGGCTCGCCGCCGCCCTCAGGCGGGTGAGCTGCCCCAGCGCGAGGCCGGCGACGAGGCCGGCGGGGATCCAGGCAAGTGCCATCCGCGGCAACGGCTGGGCGGCACCGCCGGCCAGCTGCTGCAAAGGCAGCGCTCCTCGGACGAGGGGACCGAAGCCGAGGACGCCGGCGTCCCGCAGCAGGTAGAGAACGCCGACGCCGGAGACCACGGAGGCAACGACGATCGCCCCCGCGACCGCACCGCGCGCGAGTCTCGCGACTACGCGCATGCCCATCCCGCGCACGAGGATCGCCATCCGCCCAAAGCCGGCGTCGGAGGGCGGTGGTGAGGCGCCGGAGAGGGGGGGTTGCGGCGCGGACGGGCCTCCCGTGCATCGCGATAGCCGCCGCCCTCATCACGGTCCCGCTGACCGGCTGCGCCGGCGCCCACGGCCAGGGCGAAACCGCCCGCAGCCAGGCGCTGTCGCGTCAGGCCGGCGACGGCGACGGATCCCTGCGCAGGGTCAGCTTCTACTCGCCGGCGCGCGGGCAGGCGGACCACTATCTCGCCTACCTTCCCCCCGGCTACGCGGCGGCCGCTCGCCGGGGCGTTCGGTTCCCGGTCCTCTACCTGCTCCACGGCGACGGGAAAGACACGCTCCATACGGCGTCCCACATGTTCGTCAAAAGCGGGCTCGGGCCCGCCGTCAGCAGGCTCCTCGGCGATCGCCGCATCCAGCCGTTCATCGTGGTCATGCCGGAAGGCGAAGACGGCACCCTGATCGACGACACCGAGTGGGCCGACACCCGCGGCGACGGCGCCTTCGGGAGCGAGGTGATCGACCTGGTCAAGGCGGTCGACGCCCGCTGGGCGACGGTCGCCGACCGCGGCGCCCGGGCGATCGCCGGGCTCTCGATGGGCGGCTACGGGGCGGTCAACATCGCCCTGCAGAACTTGCCCCTCTTCTCGGTGATCGAGAGCTGGTCCGGGTACTTCACCCAGACACGGACGGGGCCGTACGTCGGCGCTTCCGCGGCGACGCTGCGGGCGGCCAGCCCGCAGGCCTACGTGCGCGGGCTCGCCCCCTCCTTGAGCAGTTTCCCGATCCACGTCCTCCTCTACGGCGGGATCGGGGACGCGCTGCTGCGCCAGCAGGCGCCGTTCGCGCGGACGTTGGGCTCGCTCGGGGTCCCGGTGAGGACGGCGAGCTTCCACGGCCCCCACGACTACCGCCTGTGGAGCGCCCACATGGCCCTCGCGCTGGAGTTCGCGAGCAAGCACCTCAACGCCGGGCGCTGAGCGATGGCCCCCTCGCTGCTGCCCGGCCTCGTCCTTGCCCTGATCGCCTCGGTCGCGCAGAGCGCCGGCTTCCTCTTCCAGCACATTCGCGCCGCCGAGCGGCCTCCTGTCAGCCTCCTGCACCCCCTGCTCAGCGTGGGCGCGCTGCTGCGGTCGCACCTGTGGCTGGTCGGCCTTGGGGTGGGGGCGATGGGCTTCGTGCTGCACCTGGCCGCCCTGGCGCTCGCGCCGCTCTCGCTGGTCCAGGCCTTTGTCGCGGGTGG
>DATMRN010000016.1:0-13753 GCA_035566275.1 Solirubrobacterales bacterium
GTCTCGGCGATGGAGATCAACGACACCGTTCAGCTCTCCGCCGTGAGCCCACCGCAGGGCGTCACATTCACAGCCGACGATCCCGAGGAGGTCACGATCGCCACCCTCTCGCCGCCCCGAGTCGAGGAAGAGCCGGAGCCGGAAGTCGAGGAGGAGGCCGAGCTGGTCGGCGAGGAGGGCGACGCCCCTGCCGGCGAGGAGGCCGCCGCCGAGGATGGCGAGGGCGGCGACTCGGGCGAGGGCGGCGGGGAGTAACCGCTGTCCCTGTTCCGCCGCCGGGCCGACCGCGGCGAGGAGAGTGAGGCGGGCGATCGCATCCTGATCGTCGGCCTCGGCAATCCCGGGCGCGAGTACGCGGGGACGCGCCACAACGTCGGCTTCGAGGTCGCCGATCGGCTTTCCCGGCGCTGGGAGCTGCCGCGCGCCCGGCGGAAGTTCGGCGGCCTGATCGCCGAAGGCCGCGCCGGATCAGGCGGCCCGCGGGTGGCGATCCTGCTGCCCCAGACCTACATGAACGACTCGGGCGACTCCGCCGGGCCGGCCCGCGGCGCCCTCAGGGCGCCGCTCGATCGTGTCGTCGTCCTCCACGATGAGATCGACCTGCCCTTCGGCGAGGTCCAAGCTCGCCTCGGCGGGGGCTTGGCCGGCCACAACGGGTTGAAGAGCCTCAAGCGCGGCTTCGGCGACGCCGAGTTCTGGCGGGTGCGGGTGGGGGTGGGGCGGCCCAAATCGAGCGACCCCGAGGTCGTCTCCTCCCATGTGCTCTCGCGCTTCCGCGAGCCTCGCGAGGAGGTCGCGGCGCTGGTCGATCGCGCCGCCGACGAGACGGAGCGCTTGGTCGAGAAGCTAGGTTCCACGCCGTGACCGAGCCGGGCGAGCTGACCACTTACGACATCGACGAGCAGGGCGTGGCGGTGCTGCGCCTGCAGCGGCCCGGCGCCCGCAACGCGATCAACACCCAGATGCTCGCCGAGCTGCTCGAGCACCTCTCGGTGGCGCGCGCCGACGACGCCGTCCGCGCCCTCGTGCTCAGCTCCGCTGATCACATGGGCCTCTCGGCTGGGGCCGACGTCAAGGAGGAGCTGGACGAGGAGGGCAAGGTCCGCCGCATGCAGCTCTTCGCCGATCTCTACGACGGCATCGTCGGCTTCCCGAAGCCGACGATCGCGGCCTGCCATGGCGACGTGGTCGGCGGCGGCGCCGAGATCGCCGTCGCCTGCGACATGCGGGTCGGCGGTTCCAACCTGCGGATGCGCTTCCCGGGGGCCGCGCTTGGCGTCCCGGTCGGCCCGGCCCGTCTGGTGACGCTCTGCGGGCTCGCCGCCGCCAAGTACCTGCTGCTCTCCTCGCGCACGGTCGGAGCCGACGAGGCCCTGCGCCTCGGCCTCGTCAACCGGGTGGCGCCGGCGGCCGGAACCGAGGAAGCCGCGCTCGAACTGGCCGCCGCCGTCGCGGCGCACCCGCCCGAGGCCGTCGCCCGCCTGAAGCGGATGCTGCACGAGTGGGACGACATCGAGGGCCGCTCACAGGTCGAGGGCGCGGGGCAGGTTGAGTGGCAACGCACCGGCCCCGGCCTCCCGACCAGCCGCCGACGGGCCTAAAAGCGACGATATAGGTCGCTTTTAGGCCCGTCGGCCTAGAATCGTCCACCACGCCGGATTTGCGAATCCGGTCTTTTTGCGTGCCCATGAGCCTTCGTCCCCTTATTGAGATCGCTGCCGAGAACGAGCGTGTTCACGCACTCACCGGTCGTGCTCGCGAGGCGGCTGGGGGTGGGGAGAAGGTCACCGTGCGCGCCTCGGCGATGCTGCGACCGCTGCTGCTGGCGGCGCTGCTCGAGGACGACCGCGGGCTGGCCGCCCGCCCGGCGCTGCTGGTCAGCGCCGACGACCGTTCCGCCCGCGACCTCGCCGCCGACCTGCGCGCCTACCTGGCGCCGCGCCGCGTCCGCCTCTACCCCTCGCGCGGCACCGGCTACGCCTCCCACGTCACGCCGCCGCCGCACCTGGTCGGGCTGCGGATCGACGCGCTCGACGCGCTCCGCGGCGAAGAGGACGCGGTGGTGGTGGCGAGCGCGACGGCGCTCGCCGAGGCCGTCCCCGACGCCTCGCTGCGACCGGCCGGCTTCTCGGTCTCGATCGGCGAGGAGCTGGGGCTGGGGACGGTCGCCGGCGACCTGGTCGCCGCCGGCTACGAGCGGGTCGAGCAGGTCGAGGAGCGCGGCCAGTTCGCGGTCCGCGGCGGCATCCTCGACGCCTTCCCGGCGACCGAGGAGCGCGCCGTGCGGATCGAGCTGTTCGGCGACGAGGTCGAGTCGATGCGCTGGTTCTCGACCTTCACCCAGCGCTCCCTCGGCGAGGCCGAGCGGGTCGAGCTGGCGCCCGCCGCCGAGCTCGACGCCGAGCACCGCGAGCTGGCCGAGCTGGCGGCGATGGAGGCGGCCGAGCGGGGCGAGCCGCTCTCCAACCTGGCCGACCTGCTGCCGCTCGAGCATTTCATCGCGCCGCTCGACCTCGTGCCCGCCGATGCCGCCGTCGTGCTCGCCGCCGCCCAGGAGATCGAGCCCGCCCTGCGCGACCACTGGGAGGACGCGACGACGGCGATGCACGCCGACGACGCCCGCCACCTCTACGTCGACGTCGCCGGGCCCCTCGCCGAGCGCGCCGCGCTCTCCCTGACCGGCGCCGGCGAGGAGGACGAGGACGCCTTCCGCGCCTCCCGCGCCGAGTCCCCGGCCCGCAGCGTCAAGGAGGCGGAGGGCGAGCTGGAGAAGCTGGTCCGCTCCGGCTACCGCACGGTCGTCGCCTTCGACAATCGCGGCGAGGCCGAGCGCGCCCGCTATGGCCTCGACCGCATCGACGTGGCGATGCTCGACGGCGGCCGCCTCTCGCCCGACCCCGGCCTCGCCTTCGCCGAGGCGCGTCTGCGCGAGGGCTTCGTCAGCCCCGAGCTGCGCCTCGCGGTCTATCCCTTCCGCCGCCTCGTCCACCGGCGCCGCCGTGCTGAGGACCGGGTTCCCGGCGCCGCCCGCGGCCGCCTCGCCTTCGGCGAACTGCGGGTCGGCGACCACGTCGTCCACGAGGACCACGGCGTCGCCCGCTTCGCCGGCTTCGAGACCCGCGAGGTCGGCGGCGTCACCCGCGACTACCTCTACCTCGAGTACAGGGGTGAGGACCGCGTCTACGTCCCCACCGAGCAGCTCGCCAAGCTGAGCCGCTACGTCGGCTCCGGCGGCGAGCCGACCCTCTCCGCGCTCGGCGGCAAGCGTTGGGAGAACATGAAGGCGCGCGCCCGCCGCGCCGCCGGCGCCCTTGCCGGCGAGCTGCTCAACCTCTACGCCGAGCGCCGCACCCGCAGGGGCCACGCCTTCCCGCCCGACGGCGAGTGGCAGGTCGCGACGGAGTCGGCCTTCCCCTACCGCGAGACCGCCGACCAGCTCGAGGCGATCGAGGCGGTGAAGGGCGATATGGAGGCCGAGCGGCCGATGGACCGGCTGGTCTGCGGCGACGTCGGCTTCGGCAAGACCGAGGTCGCCCTGCGCGCCGCCGTCAAGGCGGCCGCCGACGGCAGGCAGGCGATGATGCTGGTGCCGACGACGATCCTCGCCCAGCAGCACCTCGGCACCTTCCGCGAGCGCCTCGCCGACCTGCCCTTCAGGGTCGAGGGCGTCTCCCGCCTGCGCAAGCCGGCCGAGACCAAGGCCGTGCTCGCCGACTTCGAGGCCGGCAAGGTCGACATCCTGATCGGCACCCACCGCCTGCTCTCCCGTGACGTTCGCGCCAAGGAGCTGGGCCTGGTCATAGTCGACGAGGAGCAGCGCTTCGGGGTCAAGCAGAAGGAGCTGCTGCGCCAGCTGAAGCTGAAGGTCGACGTGCTCTCGCTCTCGGCCACGCCGATCCCGCGCACCCTGCAGATGAGCCTGGCCGGGCTGCGCGACATCTCGGTTATCGAGACCCCGCCCGAGGGCCGCCGCCCGGTCCGCACCTACGTCGGCCCCTACGACGAGGGCCTGGTGCGGCGAGCGATCGAGCGCGAGGTCGAGCGCGGCGGCCAGGCCTTCTTTCTCCACAACCGGATCGACTCGCTGCCCGAGGTGGCCGAGCAGCTGCGCGGCCTGGTGCCGAAGGCCCGCTTCGCCGAGGCGCACGGCCAGATGGATGAGGGTGAGCTGGAGGAGACGATGCTCGACTTCCTCCGCGGCGGCGCCGACTGCCTGGTGACGACGACGATCATCGAGTCCGGCCTCGACATCCCGACCGCCAACACGCTGATCGTCGAGCGCGCCGACCAGCTCGGCCTCTCCCAGGCCTACCAGATCCGCGGCCGGGTCGGGCGCTCCCGCGAGCGCGCCTTCGCCTACCTGCTCTACCCCTCGCCCGAGGTGCTGTCCGAGGAGGCGGCGGCGCGCCTCTCGACCCTCGCCGATCACACCGAGCTCGGCTCCGGCTTCCGGATCGCGATGCGCGACCTCGACATCCGCGGCGCCGGCAGCCTGCTCGGCGACGAGCAGTCGGGCCACGTTGCCGCGGTCGGCTTCGAGCTCTACTGCCAGATGATCGACGAGGCGGTCGCGGAGGCCGGTGGGGGGGACGGGACCGGGGAGGAGGCGCCCGAGCCGGTCCGCCTCGACGTGCCCGTCGACGCCTACCTGCCGGCGACCTTCGTCCCCTTCGAGGCGGCGAAGATCGACATCCACCGCCGCATCGTCGCGGCGCGGGAGCCCGGCGAGCTGCGGGCGATCCGCGACGAGCTGAGCGACCGCTTCGGGCCGCTGCCGGAGCAGGCGGAGAACCTCTTGAAGCTGCAGCGGGCGCGGATCGAGTTGGGCCTCGCCGGCGCCCGCAGCATCGAGTTCCGCGGCGGCCGGCTCAGCGTCACCGGGGTCGCGCTGGACTCCGAGGGGGCGGGCGCCCTGCGCGAGCAGGTCGAGGGGGCGTTGTATGAGTGGCGGGAGCAGACCGCCGCCGTCCGCGTGCCCGACGAGCCGGAGGCCCGTCTCGCCGCCGTGCTCTCGATGGCAAGCGCTTTAAGAGATGCGAAGAGATCTTCGGATATGCTGCCCGCTTCGTGAGTCCCAGCCAGCGCAAGAGACCCACGTCGGGCAAGGGGAAGAGCGAGAGCGCCGCCGGGCGCTCCGTCAGCCCCACCCCTTTGCAGCGACTCGGCCTGCTGGGCTTCGGGGCCGCCTTCGTCCTCCTCTTCGCCGGTTTCGCGATCGCCCAGGGCATCGGCTACCCGAGCGTTCCCTCCGGCGACGTGGCGCTCGTCGAAGGCGTTCCGAGCGACATCGGCCATGTCTCCGAAGCCGCTTACAAGAAGTCCTTCCTGCAGACGGCCGCCCAGGCCGGGCTGAAATCGATCCCGAAGCCCGGCGACAAAAAATACGAAGAACTGAAGACCTCGACGCTGAGCAGCCTGTTCGACACGATCTGGATCCAGGGCGAGGCGGAAGAACTGGGGATCTCGGTCACCCCGAAACAGATCGCCACCCAGCTCGCCCAGATCAAGAAACAGAACTTCAAAACGGAAGCCGAGTACAAGAAATTCCTCAAGACCTCTCACTTCACCCAGAGCGACGTCAACGACCGGGTGAAGCTGCAGCTGCTGAGCACGAAAATCCAGCAGCAGATCGGCAACGAAGTGCCGGTCCCCTCCGAATCCCAGATCAAGCAGTACTACGAAGCCGCGAAGTCCACCCAGTTCACGACGCCGGCGACGAAAAAAACGAAAACCACCAAGGCGAAACCAGCGCAGGTCCAGCCGTTCGTCCAGGTGAAATCGCAGATCAGCTCCCAGCTCACCCAGCAGGCCCAGCAGGAAGAGTTCGCGCGGTTCGTGGCCAACTACAGCGGCAAGTGGCAGTCGCGGACCTTCTGCGCCTCGGGCTATGAGATCGAACGCTGCGCCAACTTCAAGCGCAGCGGGCACTCGGCCAGCGCCCCGCCGGCCTGCTACGAAGCGAGCCCGAAAGGCGGCCTTCCCGAAGCCTGCCCGGCGCCGGTCCAGCTGCCCTCCCCCCAGCTTCCCGGCAGCGCCACGATCCTGATGCCGCAGGGCCAGCGCCTGCCCCAGCGCCCCCAGCCGGCCGGCCTCAAACCGGTTGCGGCGACCACGGGGCTGCCCGGCGCGATCCCGCCCGGGGCCGCGCCGCCTGGCGCCGCGCCGCCGCAGACCGCCCGCTGAGCGCGGTGTATCTGCGCGAATCCGAGACCTCGTGAGCGTCATCGCCTCGATCCACGCGCGCCAGATCCTCGACTCGCGCGGCAACCCGACGGTCGAGGTCGAGGTGGCGCTCGAGTCCGGCGCCCGCGGGCTCGCCGCGGTGCCCTCGGGGGCGTCCACGGGCGAGTTCGAGGCAGTCGAGCTGCGCGACGGCGGCGACGCCTGGGCCGGCAAGGGCGTCTTGCGTGCCGTCGCCAACGTCAACGGCGAGATTGCCGCGGCGCTGACGGGAGCCCGCGCCGCCGAGCAGGCGGCCCTCGACGAGACGATGATCGAGCTGGACGGGACGCCCAACAAGGGGCGGCTCGGCGCCAACGCGATCCTCGGTGTCTCGCTCGCCGCCGCCAAGGCTGCCGCCGCGGACTCCGGCCAGCCGCTCTACCGCTACCTGGCCGAGCTCTACGGGGGAGGCGAGCCGACCCTGCTGCCGGTGCCGATGCTGAACGTCCTCAACGGCGGCGCGCACGCCGACAACTCGGTCGACTTCCAGGAGTTCATGGTGGTGCCGGCCGGCGCCGCCAGCTTCTCGGAGTGCCTGCGGGTCGGAACCGAGGTCTTCCACGCTTTGAAGAAGAGCCTTTCCTCGCAGGGGCTCTCGACGGCGGGCGGAGACGAGGGCGGCTTCGCCCCCAACCTCGAGTCCAACGAGGCGGCGCTGCAGGCGGTGCTTGCCGGAGTCGAGGCCGCCGGGTACGAGCCCGGCGCCGACGTCTTCATCGCCCTCGACCCGGCGACCAGCGAGGCCTTCGAGAGCGGTTCCTACGTGCTCGAGCACGAGGGCCGCACCCTCTCGCCCCAGGAGATGGCCACCTACTGGGAGGACGCCTGCTCCCGCTACCCGATCGTCTCGATCGAGGACGGCATGGACGAGGAGGACTGGGACGGCTGGAAGCTGCTGACCGAGCGGCTGGGCGAGCGGGTCCAGCTGGTCGGTGACGACCTCTTCGTCACCAACCCGGAGCGGCTGCGCCGCGGGATCGAGCTGGGCGTCGGCAACTCGATCCTGGTCAAGGTGAACCAGATCGGCACCCTGACCGAGACCCTGGAGGCGATCGGCACCGCCCGCGAGGCCGGCTACACCACGGTCATCTCGCACCGCTCGGGGGAGACCGAGGACACGACAATCGCCGACCTGGCCGTCGCCACCGGCGCCGGCCAGATCAAGACCGGCGCCCCCTCGCGCTCCGATCGCGTAGCCAAGTACAACCGGCTTTTGCGAATCGAGGAGGAGCTTGGCTCATCCGCGCAGTTCCCCGGCTTGCAGGCATTCGTCCAGCAAGCTAAATAGATGAAGGAATGCGGGGCTCGGCCGCAAAGGACCGGGTGTGGCAGCGCGCGCCTATGCCGGAACCGCTCACCGAGCCCGGCGCCGCCCGGCCGCCCGCAGGCGCCCCGGTGCCCGTCGCGGCGCCAGCCGCATCCATTGGGACCGGGTCGGCCGCGTTGCCCTCACCCTCGTCCTCGCCGCGGTCCTCTACTCCTACCTGAACCCGGCGATCGACTTCGTCAAGACCTATACGGCGACCACCGCGGCCAAAGAACAGCGGCACGACCTGCAGCTGGAGAACACCCGCCTCCACTACCGCGTCCAGCACGCGGGCGACCCGATCGTCGTCGAACGCGAGGCCCGCTCCCAGGGGATGGTCGCCGAAGGCGAGACCCCGATAGTCGTTCGCGGCCTCAACTAACAGGTTCCGAGGCCCCCGGTGGTTAGCACCGGCTCCTACATCCTCAGCGCAGCGGCTCTCGTCGCCGTCGCCCTCTCCTTCGGCTTCACCGCCGTCCGCCTCCGTCGGCGCCTGATCCCGACCTGGACCGGCGCCCCGGCCCGCCTGGTCGAGGCCATCATGGGCATCGCCCTACTGATCTGGCTCTCCGAGATCCTTGGAACCTCCGATCTCTTTTACGCGTGGACGCTTGTGGTCTCATCGCTGCTGTTGGCTGGGGCGATCGCTTGGCTCACCAATGGTCCGGCCGCATCTCCGGCGGGTCCTGTCGTCGGGGTGGGGGGCCCTCCTTGGGCTGCGCGCTGCTCCGGGCGCCGGGACGTTGCGCCTGAAGATTCGGGGCCTTGCCCTCCGCAGCCTCCGCCCGGCGGAGGACCCCCCACCCCGCCGCCACCCGCCGGCCGGAGCGTTTTGTCCCTAGTGATCACGGTCGGCGTCATTGCCGTCGTCTTCGCCCATTGGGGCCTGACGACAAAGGATGCACTGGACCGCGGCATCTTCAACTTCGACTCCCTCTGGTACCACTTGCCTTTCGCGGTGGACATGGTGCAGAGCCATTCCGTGACTGGGATGCACTACACGGATACGGTCTTCACCAATTGGTTCTATCCCCAGAACTCGGAGCTGCTGCACGCGGTTGGGATCCTTCTGACGCACCGCGACACGCTCTCGCTGTTCCTGAACTTCGGGTGGCTGGGGATCGCCTTCCTGGCGGCTTGGTGCATCGGGCGACCGTACGGGCGGGGGCATCTGACGGTCGTGGCAGCGGCGATTGTCCTCGAGTGCCACACGCTGGTGGTGCGGGAGCCGGGGGCAGCAAAGAACGACCTGGCCGCAGCGGCATTACTGTTGGCGGCGGTTGCGATCCTCGTCAACGCCTGGGCGACGCGCAGGTCTGACGCTTCCGTCCCGAGCGTGGGGGTTCCTTTGGAACGAAATACGTCGCCAAGGAACCACGCTCCGAAATACTTGCCGGTTGGTTGGCCGTTGGCTGTTGCTGGCCTGGCTGTCGGCCTCGCTGTCGGGACCAAGGTGACGGGCCTGGCGATGGCCGCGGCATTGACCTTGGCGGTGGTGGTCCTGGCGCCGGCGGGCAGGCGCTGGGCGGCGGCGGGGTGGTGGTTCGTGCCCGCTCTGCTCGGTGGCGGGTTCTGGTACCTGCGAAACCTGGTCGTCGCCGGCAACCCGCTGCCCGAGATTGCCCACCTGGGGCCGATCTCCCTACCGCACCCCGAGCGGCTGCAGATCGCCCGGCCCGACTTCACCATCTCCCACTACGCGACCGACACCGGCGTCTGGCGCGAATACTTCGGTCCGGGCCTGCACCAGGCCTTCGGGGCTCTCTGGCCGCTGGTCGTCGGTGGGGCGGTCCTCGCCGCGGCGCTGGCGCTGGTTCGCGGCCGCGACCGCGTCGTGCGCTGGATGGGCGGCGTCGCGCTGTTCGGGATGGTCGCCTACCTGTTCACGCCCCTCGGCGCCTCCGGGGCCGAGGGGGCGCCGGTCGCCTTCGCGATCAACGTGCGCTTCGTCATCCCAGCCCTGCTCGCGGCGGTCGTGCTGCTGCCGCTGTCACGCGCCTTCGACGCGCCGCGGCGCCGGTGGGCCCTGCTCGGCGTCCTGCTGGTCGTGCTCCTCGTCACCGACCGCTCCGACACGGTCCTCCGCGACCCCTCGCGCGTGTTCGGCGTCCTGCTGGCTGTCCTGCTCGTTCTGATCCCCGCCGCGCTCTTCTTCACCCACGCGCGATGGGCCCGGCCCGGCGCGGGCACGCCGGGAGACGATCGCGGTGCCCGGGCTCCGGGTCCCGGCACCGTTGCGGCCGGGTTCGTCGCCCTCGCCGTCGTCATCGCGGCAATCGGCTACCCGGTCCAGCGCGAATACCTGCGCAACCGCTATCGCAACGACGTCGCGGCCACGAGCGTCCCGGGCATGAGCCTCGACTCCGCCTACCGCTGGGCGCGCGGCATCGCCGGCGCCCGCATCGGCCTCGCGGGCACCACCGCCGGCTTCCTCCAGTACGGCTTCTACGGGGCCGACCTCTCCAACCGCGTCGTCTACCTGGGGGAGAAGGGCCCGCACGGCGCCTTCAACGCGATCCCGACCTGCCGTGCCTTCCGCGCCGCGGCCAACGACCAGCGTCTCGACTACCTGGTCACCTCTCCCTTCCTCAACTTCATCCATACCGGCGCCCCGATCTCCTCGCCCGAGGCGGGCTGGCTCCGCGGCGATCGGGCGGCGACGCCGATCGTCCGCAGCGGCCCGGTCACCGTGTGGCGGCTGCGCGGCAAGCTCGACCCGGCCGCCTGCGGCCCCGCCAACGCCCCCCTGCGCCGCATCCCCAACGCCCCCGCCTGACCGCTCTCGCCGGCATGCGCCGCTGGGTACCCTGCCCTGCGTGAGCTACCCGCTCGAGAACGCGCTGTTCCAGTGGGAGGAGGGATGGCGGGCCTTGCAGGGGTTGAGCCGCGATCCGCGGACGCGCCGCCTTGCCGACCGCGTCGTCGACGCGATCCGCGACGAGTTGCGGCGTCGGATCGGCCCGACCTTCCGGGCGGCTGAGCTGGCCGACCTCTACGGGCGCGGTACGGATTGGTGCCAGCAGGTGGCCATCGATTTCGGCCCTGGCCTCGAAGCCAACCCGCAGTCGCTCGCCGACGCGGCCTTCTGGCTCTATCTGCGCGGCGCACGCGATTTCGCCGGCGGCCGCCAGCTCGCCGTCGACTGAGCGCCGATGGGCCGAAAACCGACGCATAGCGTCGGGAATCGGCCCGTCGGCGGGCGGTTACTCGTCTGAGTCGTCGGGCTCGGGGGCGCCGGGGCGCCTGATCACGATTTGGTCGACGTCGATCCGGACCGTGACCTCGCGCTGCCCGGCCCAGTGCTCGGCGTAGACCGGGTTCTCCTTGACGGCGGGGTCGAGCCAGAGGCCGTAGCCGTCCGTCTCGCCATGGTCGAAGGTCGCCTCGAGGTCTTTGCGCCGTCCACGGCCGCCGCGCCGTCCACGCCGTCGCCTGCGGCGCGGGCGGCTCTCGCCACCACTGTCACCGGGCTCGCGACCGCCGGACTCGTCCTCGGCATCCTCCTCCGCAGCCTCCTCGCCGGCCTCGTCCTCGTCTTCCTCTTCCCCCTCCTCAACTTCGACGGCCGCGGCTTCGATCTCGGCTTCGATCTCGTCGCGGAGATCGACTTCGGAGCTCGTGTCCTCGGCGTCCGGGGAGAGGTCGTGCTGGCTGCGGAACTCGCGCAGCTCGGTGGTGCTGATCTCCAGCTGGTGGGCAATCCAGGCGTCGGTCCGGCCCTGGCGCACCCAGGCGCGGATCTGGTTGAGCTGCGGCTTCAGCGAGCGTCTGGCCATCGGCGGGCGAGTCTATTCAACCGGGAGGTTCGCTCGCGGGGTCGCCTACGACATCAGGAAGGCGAGCGCCTCGAACATCGCGACGACGACGACGACCACGGTCACGGTCAGGCAGACGGCGAGGACGCTGAACCGCACCTTTCCCTGCTGCTCGGTGCGGTTGATGCGGCGCGCGCGCGAGCGGTTTGCGGCGCGGCGCCGCAGCTGCTCGCGCCGGCGGCGCTCCAAACTGGTCTCCTGTTCGAAGGCCGTCTCGAACTGGGAGATGCTCTGTCGCATTCGCATAGGTCGGGTGGCCCGGAGGCCGCGGGCACCGTAGCAAAGCCAAGCGAGGCTTTCAGGGAGGGCAGACCCCCCAGAGTCCCCGCCCGGCCCGCGCCGCCCCCGACTCGAGCCGTCGGAAGAGCGCCGCGAAGCGGTCATTGGGGGGGATGGTCAGCGAGCGGGCGAGCCCCCGCCGCACCAGCATCGCGTTGACGAATCGCCGGCCCAGGTAGACGTAGGCCAGCAGCCGCCCGTAGATGTCGCGCCGCTCGACCCCGAAGACGAGCCGCACCGTCCGGCCTTCGACCAGGTGGTGGTCGAAGGCCGAGGCCCGCGGGCCGAAGCACTGCACCGGGGTGTCGGGCTTGACCGTCTCCGGCGTGTCGACGCCGATGTAGCGGACGTCCTCGGCGTGGCCGTCGAGGCTCACTTCGATCGTGTCGCCGTCGACCGCCCGCACCACGTACGCCGTGACGGCGGCGGGCCCGCCGCCATCGGGACCGAGCCCGCCTTCCCACGGCCGCAGCACGACCGTGGCGAGCGCGACCAGCAGCGCGACGCTGCCGATCCAACCACCTCGCTTCGCGCCCGGCCCCATTCCCCCTCAAGGCGAGAGGGGGCCGGTCTCTCCCCCGTGGGCCGCTGGGGGCACGCCCCCTGACGAAAGGTCCTAGGGAGTGCGGCGAACGTTAGAGAGCAGGGTCTCCTTGATCTGGCCGATGATCTCCAGCGCGTCGCTCCACTCGCGTTGCCAGACGTTGCGGCCGAAGATGACGCCGGAGCCGCCAGCCTCCATCACCATCCGGGCGTGGCCGAGCACCGTCTCGTCGTCGACCTTTGAGCCGCCGGAGAGGACGACGAGCGAGCGGCCGGCCGACTCCACGCAGTGGCGGATCGCCTCCTCCTGGCTCACTTCCATCTCGTTGTAGGGGGCGGGGGAGTCCTTGTCCTTCTCCGGGTCGATCTTCGGCATGTTGAGCTTGACGATGTCGGCGCCCATCTCCATCGCCATCCGCGCCGCGTAGTCGATCGCGTAGAAGGAGCCGGCGCCGCCCTTAGCGTCGATCGCCTCGCCGCGCGGGTAGGACCAGACGACCAGCGGCATCCCGAAGCGGTCGCAGTCCTGGCGCACCTGGCGCAGCTGGGCGAGGTCCTCGTCCTGGCGCGGCGAGCCGACGTAGAGCGTGTAGCCGACCGCGTCGGCGCCGAGCCGCACCGCGTCCTCGACGCCGGCGTTGCAGCTCGAGAAGGCCTTCGCCGAGGAGGGGACGTCGGTCTTGCCGTTGACCTTGAGGATCAGCGGCACCCGGCCGGCGTAGTCGGGGTAGTGCTTCTCGGCCATCCCGATCTGGCAGGCGAGCGCCGAGTAGCCTGCCTCCGCCGCGAGCCGGAACTGGTAGTCGGGGTCCTTGGAGGCCGGGTTGGGGAAGAAGTCGCGCGGGCCGTGCTCGATGCCCTGGTCGATCGGCAACAGCATCAGCGTCCCGTTGCCGGGGCCGAACTCGAACAGCAGCCGGTGCAGGCGCGCTCGTTTGCCGGGCGGCAGGATGGCAAGCAGCGACTTCTGCTCGGTCAGGCTCTTCAACTCCACGCGGAATCCTCCTCGAAGACGGGTGTGTTCGCAGTATGCCATCGGGGGACGGCAGCGGGCGGTTGGGACGAGGGGGTTATTCTCGGATGACCGTGAGTGCGAGCGAGCGAGCATCCATCTCTGATTCCTTTGCGCAGCGAGCGAGGCGGGAACATTTGTCATGAGCGAGACTGAGCTCAGCGTCGTCTGCAAGAACTGCGGCTCCGAGGTCAGTCCCTACGTCACCGAGTGCCCCTACTGCGGAGCGCGGCTGCGCAAGCGGGCGCCGAAGCTGGAGCGCCGCGGCGACGGGCTGGAGGCAAAGCTCCGGCGGCGGGCGCGGCGCCCGAGCTTCCTCACCCGAGGGCGCGACGGGGCTTCCGCGGACCGGCCCTACGCGACCCTCGCGGTGGTCCTCGGCTCCGCCGCGCTGCTGCTCGTGCAGAAGGCGACCGGCGACGCGCTCTCCACCTTCGGCGGGCTGATCGTCCCCTACCAGGGCGGCTGGTGGCGATTCCTCACCGCGCCCTTCGCCTACGTCGACGTCGGCTACCTCTTCGTCGTCGCGGTCGGCCTGGCGATCTTCGCCACCGCGCTGGAGCGCCGCCTCGGCAG
>DATMRN010000017.1:0-9743 GCA_035566275.1 Solirubrobacterales bacterium
CGCCCGCCTGCCCTCGCACGACGTGCTCAACGGCCAGCTCGCCGGTGTCGTCGCCAGCCCGCTGACCGGCTTGGTCCGCGGGCTCGGCTCGATGATCGGCGGGCTCGCATCCCAACTTCAACAGCTTCAGACTCAAAAGGAGGAGCAGGAGTAGATGGCAACCAAAACATCGACAGAGGATTGGATCGAGGAGCTGAAAGGCATCTCGGTGCTGGAGCTCTCCGAGCGGATCAAGGCGCTCGAGGAGGAGTTCGGCGTCTCCGCGACGGCGGTCGCGGCAGCCGCGCCGGCCGCGGCGGGCGCGCCCGCGGGCGACGGCGGCGGCGAGGAGGAGTCCTCGACAGTCGACGTGATGCTGACCGAGGTCGGCGGCCAGAAGGTGCCGGTGATCAAGGTCGTCCGCTCAGCGACAGGCCTCGGCCTGAAAGAGGCCAAGGCGATCGTCGACGAGGCCCCGAAAGCGATCAAGGAGGGCGTCGAGCGCGAGGAGGCCGAGAAGCTGAAGGCCGAGCTCGAGGAGGCCGGCGCAACCGTTGAGCTAAAGTAGACAGCTGTCCATCGCCCCACGATCCCAGGTAGGAAGCCAAGCCCAAGGGTCGGGCGTGCCCGTGTGTTATTTTCTGCGGTCGCGCGCCCGTTGAGCCCCCCTGCCCATATCTGCGCTTTATCTACGTCCCTCTGACCGTCTGAGGAGTCGCCGACTTTGGCACGTTCGAACGCTGCCCCCGTAACCCGCAGGAGTTTTTCCCGACTGCAAAACCCCCTCGAAGTCCCCCATCTGATCGATATCCAGCGCCGCTCCTTCGCGGAGCTGACGGATCCGAAGAAGGGTGGGCTGCGAGAGACGATCAACGACATCTCCCCGATCGAGGACTACACGGGGAATTTGGCGATCGTCTTCGGCGAGTTCAAGTTCGAAGACCCGCCCCACACGATCGAGGAGTGCCGCGAGAAGGACATGACCTACTCGCGGCCGCTGACCGCGACCGTCGCCTTCCAGAACAAGGAGACGGGCGAGATCCGCGAGCAGTCCGTCTTCATGGGCGACTTCCCGTGGATGACCGAGCGCGGCACCTTCATCATCAACGGCACCGAGCGCGTCGTCGTCACCCAGCTGGTCCGCTCCCCGGGCGCCTATGTGATGGCGCCCAAGGACGCCGAAAAGCAGGTCTTCATCGCCAACCTGATGCCGGCCCGCGGCTCCTGGCTGGAGCTGGAGATCGACAAAAAAGGCCGCGTCTACGTCCGCATCGACCGCAAGCGCAAGCTGCCGGTGACGGTGCTGCTGCGGGCGATGGGCTACGTCGAGGACGAGCAGCTGCTGAAGATGTTCGACAACTCGATCTACATGCGCCACACGATCGCCTCCGACACCGAGGCGACCCAGACCGAAGAGGGCGCCCTGATCGAGCTGTTCAAAAAGCAGCGCCCGGGCGAGCCGCCCTCGGTCGACGCCGCGAAGAACCTGCTCGAGCAGCTCTTCTTCGACCCGAAGCGCTACGACCTGACCCGGGTCGGCCGCTACAAGCTGAACGCGCGCCTGGACCTCGACATCGACCTCGAGACCAGGGTCCTCACCCACGACGACATCATCGCCCTGGTCAAGGAGCTGGTGCTGCTGCCGAAACTGCTCGGGATCCCCGAGGAGGTCGACGAGGAGAACCCGATCAAAGACTATGCCGCGGAGGCGATCACCTACCCGCGGGAGCCGGTCTATGAGCACCTCGACGAGTACGAGCACTTCGGCAACCGCCGCCTGCGCACGGTCGGCGAGCTGATCCAGGAGGCCTTCCGGATCGGCCTCTACCGGATGGAGCGGGTCGTGCGCGAGCGCCTCACCACCGAAGACTCCGACGCGATCACCCCGCAGACGATCATCAACATCCGGCCCGTGGTGGCGGCGATGAAGGAGTTCTTCGGCTCCTCGCAGCTCTCGCAGTTCATGGACCAGACCAACAGCCTCGCCGGGCTGACCCACCGGCGCCGCCTCTCGGCGCTGGGCGCCGGCGGGCTGACCCGCGAGCGGGCGCCGATCGAGGTGCGCGACGTGCACCCGACCCACTACGGGCGGATGTGCCCGATCGAGACGCCGGAGGGGCCGAACATCGGCCTGATCGGCTCGCTCTCCTCCTACGCGCAGATCTCCGAGCACGGCTTCGTCACGACCCCCTACCGGGTGGTCGCCGACGGCGTCGTCACCGAGGAGATCGTCCACCTGGACGCGACCCAGGAGGAGGAGAAGATCATCGCCCAGGCCAACGCCGAGGTCGACCCGAAGACGCGCAAGTTGAAGGGGCCGGAGGTCCTGGTCCGGGCGAGCGAGGAGGAGTACGCGACCGCGGCGCCCAAGGAAGTCGACCTGATGGACGTCTCGCCGACCCAGATCTGGTCGGTGGCGACGGCGCTGATCCCCTTCCTCGAGCACGACGACGCCAACCGGGCGCTGATGGGCTCCAACATGCAGCGCCAGGCGGTGCCGCTGCTGAAGCCCGACCCGCCGCTGATCGGCACCGGGATGGAGCGCCGCGCCGCGGTCGACACCGGCGACGTGACGCTGGCCAAGAGCGACGGCGAGGTCGCGCACGTCGACTCCGAGCGGATCGTGGTCAGCCACGGCGCGAGGAAAGACGAGTACCCGCTGCACAAGTTCATGCGCTCCAACCAGGGGACGATCATCCACCAGCGCCCGATCGTCAACACCGGTCAGAGGGTGAAGGAGGGCGACGTGCTCGCCGACGGCTCCTCCACCGCGGGCGGTGAGATCGCGCTGGGCAAGAACTGCCTGGTCGCCTTCATGTCCTGGGAGGGCTACAACTTCGAGGACGCGATCATCCTCTCCGAGCGGCTGGTCAAGGACGACGAGCTGACCTCGATCCACATCGAGGAGTACGAGATCGACGCCCGCACGACCAAGCTCGGCGACGAGGAGGTCACCCGCGACATCCCCAACCGCTCCGAGGAGAGCCTGCGCAACCTCGACGAGCGCGGCATCGTCCGGGTCGGGGCCGAGGTCGTCTCCGGCGACCTGCTGGTCGGCAAGGTGACGCCGAAGGGCGAGACCGAGCTGACCGCCGAGGAGAAGCTGATCCGGGCGATCTTCAAGGAGAAGGCGCGCGAGGTGCGCGACACCTCGCTGAAGGTTCCGCACGGCGAGGGCGGCGTCGTGATCGACGTGCTCACCTTCAGCCGCGACGAGGGCGACGACCTGCCGCCCGGCGTCAACGACCTGGTCCGCGTCTACGTGGCGACGAAGCGCAAGATCGCCGAGGGCGACAAGCTCGCCGGCCGCCACGGGAACAAGGGCGTGATCTCCAAGATCGTGCCCGAGGAGGACATGCCCCACCTCGCCGACGGTACCCCGGTCGACGTAATCCTCAACCCGCTCGGCGTGCCGAGCCGGATGAACATCGGCCAGATCCTCGAGACGCACCTGGGCTGGGTCGCGGCCAACGGCTGGTACGACGACGGCTCGCAGTCCTACAAGGAGGCCCACTCCGAGGGGGGCGACGGCCGCGTCTACGTGGCGACGTCGGTCTTCGACGGCGCCACGGTCGAGGACGTCGACCACGCCCTCGTCAGCTGGTCGGACGAGAACGCCGAGCGTGGAATCGACCTCAGCGTCGACAAGCGCGAGCGCCCCGGCTCCCGCTGCGCCGGCACCGCGCAGCTCTACAACGGCCGCACCGGCGAGCCCTACGAGGGCAAGGTGACGGTCGGCCACATGTACATCCTGAAGCTGCTGCACCTGGTCGACGACAAGATCCACGCGCGCTCGACCGGCCCCTACTCGCTGGTCACCCAGCAGCCGCTGGGCGGCAAGGCGCAGTTCGGCGGGCAGCGCTTCGGCGAGATGGAGGTCTGGGCGCTGGAGGCATACGGCGCCGCCTACACGCTGCAGGAGATGCTGACCGTGAAGTCCGACGACACGGTCGGGCGGGTGAAGGCCTACGAGGCGATCGTCAAGGGGGAGAACATCCCCGAGCCCTCGATCCCCGAGTCCTTCAAAGTGCTGCTGAAGGAGATCCAGAGCCTCTCGCTGGACGCCAACGTGGTCTCGGAGGGGACCGACGTGCAGGTCTCCGACGAAGAGGACGACCTGCTGAAAGCGGCCGAGGAGCTGGGCATGGACCTGACCGGGGTCCGCGCCGACTCCTCCAACGGGGCCGCCGACGAGCAGGAGGAGCAGGTGATCGCCGAGGGCGAGGGCGGAACCGACGGGGCCCAAGAGGCCGAGCAAGCGAAGGTGGAGGACTGATGATCGACATCAACAACTTCGACGCGATCGAGATCGGTCTCGCCTCATCGAAGAAGATCCGCTCCTGGAGCTGGGGAGAGGTCACCAAGCCGGAGACGATCAACTACCGGACCCTGAAGCCCGAGAAAGACGGGCTCTTCTGCGAGCGCATCTTCGGCCCGACCAAGGACTGGGAGTGCTACTGCGGCAAGTACAAGCGGGTCCGCTACAAGGGCATCGTCTGCGAGCGCTGCGGGGTCGAGGTGACGCGCTCGAAGGTGCGCCGCGAGCGCATGGGCCACGTCGACCTGGCCTCGCCGGTCTCCCACATCTGGTTCTTCAAGGGCGTGCCGAGCCGGATCGGCTACCTGATCGACATGGCTCCCAAAGAGCTGGAGAAGGTCCTCTACTTCGCTGCGTCGATGATCACCTGGGTCGACGAGGAGGCCCGGGACAAGGACATCGGCAAGCTCGAGAAAGAGGTGAAGAAGGTCACCGACGACTACGAGGCCGAAAGGCAGAAGCGCACCCAGGAGCTGAGCGAGTCGTTGGAGCGGCGGATCAAGTACCTGGAGGAGGGCGGCCAGGAAAAGTTCGACGACGAAGACCACCTCTGGGCCGACTCGCTGAAGATGACCGCGGCGCAGCTGCGCAAGCTGAAGGACGACGAGCGCGCCAAGCTGATCAAGGAACTGCGCAAATCCTTCGACGCGGAGATCGCCGATACCGAGGCCTACCTCGAAGAGGCGGTCGAGCGGATGCAGGAGGTCTGGAAGATCTTCACCGAGATGAAGCCGAAGGACGTCGTCAACGACGAGACGGTGTTCCGCGAGCTGAAAGACCGCTTCGGCTCGCCGTTCGGCTGGGGCGAGTACTTCCGCGGCAGCATGGGCGCCGAAGCGGTGCGCGACCTGCTCGAACAGGTCGACCTGGAGGCCGACTGCGAGGAACTGGAGCAGATCATCAACAGCTCCAAAGGCCAGAAACAGGCCCGCGCCGTGAAGCGGCTGAAAGTCGCCTCCGCCTTCCTGCACTCCGACAACAAGCCGGACTGGATGATCCTCGACGCCGTGCCGGTGATCCCGCCGGAGCTGCGCCCGATGGTGCAGCTCGACGGCGGCCGCTTCGCGACCTCGGACCTCAACGACCTCTACCGCCGGGTGATCAACCGCAACAACCGGCTGAAAAGGCTGCTCGACCTCGGCGCGCCCGAGATCATCGTCAACAACGAGAAGCGGATGCTGCAGGAGGCGGTCGACGCGCTGTTCGACAACGGCCGGCGCGGCCGCCCGGTGACGGGCCCCGGCAACCGCCCGCTGAAGTCGCTCTCGGACATGCTGAAGGGCAAGCAGGGGCGCTTCCGCCAGAACCTGCTCGGCAAGCGGGTCGACTACTCGGGCCGCTCGGTGATCGTCTCCGGGCCGAGCCTGAAGCTGCACCAGTGCGGCCTGCCGAAGCTGATGGCGCTGGAGCTGTTCAAGCCGTTCATCATGGCCCAGCTGGTCGAGCGCAAAGCCGTGCAGAACATCAAGGCGGCGAAGAAGATGGTCGAGTCGATGATCCCGGAGGTCTGGGACGTGCTCGAGGAGGTCATCAACGAGCACCCGGTGCTGCTCAACCGGGCGCCGACCCTGCACCGCCTCGGCATCCAGGCCTTCGAGCCGGTGCTGGTCGAGGGCAAGGCGATCCAGGTCCACCCGCTGGTCTGCCACGCCTTCAACGCCGACTTCGACGGCGACCAGATGGCGGTCCACGTGCCGCTGTCGGCCGAGGCCCAGGCCGAGGCGCGGATCCTGATGCTCTCGGCGAACAACATCCTCTCGCCGGCCCACGGCGCGCCGCTGGCGACGCCGACCCAGGACATGGTGCTGGGCATCTACTACCTGACCTACGGCCCGGACGCCGATGTGCTGGCGAAGCTCGACGAGGGGCTGAAGGCCGGCAAGGGCGCGGCAACACTGGGCGGCTCGCGGCCGAAGGTGTTCCGTTCCGCCCAGGAGGCCGAGCTGGTCTATGAGAACGGCGGCTGCAAGCTGCACGACCAGGCCGAGTACCGGCGGGCCGGGCACGAGCACTTCCTGACCACGGTCGGGCGGATCATCTTCAACGAGAAGATCGAGCGCGCGCTGGCCGAGGCGTTGGGGGACGAGTTCGACCCCGAGGCCTACGAGTTCGCCAACCACTCGCTGAAGAAGCGCGACGTCAACGAGATGGTCTCCGACCTGGTCGAGGCCTACGGGGCGCCGGCCGTCTCCCAGGTGCTCGACGCGTTCAAGGACCTCGGGTTCCACTTCGCCAGCCAGGCGGGGATCACGGTCTCCAAGAACAACGTGGTCTCGCCGCCCGACAAGGAGAAGATCCTCGAGCGCTACGAGAAGCAGACGAGCGAGATCCAGAGCCAGTACGACGAGGGCTACATCACCGCGGAGGAGCGCCACGAGGCGGTCACCGCGCACTGGAACCGGGCCACCGACGAGGTCGCCCAGGCGATGGAGGACAACCTCGACGAGCTGAACCCGATCTTCATGATGGCCAACTCGGGGGCGCGCGGATCGTTCAAACAGATCCGCCAGCTGGCCGGGATGCGCGGCCTGATGGCCAACCCGAAAGGCGAGATCATCGAGCGGCCGATCAAGGCCAACTTCATGGAGGGCCTCTCGGTCTTGGAGTACTTCATCTCCACCCACGGCGCCCGCAAGGGGCTTGCCGACACGGCGCTGCGCACGGCCGACTCCGGCTACCTGACGCGGCGCCTGGTCGACGTTGCCCAGGACGTGATCGTGCGAGAAGAGGACTGCAAGACCAAAGACCACATCGAGATGGCGCTGCGCAAGGACGACAACTCGCTCAACGACAACCTGGTCGGGCGGCTGGCGGCGAAAAAGCTCGAGACCAAGCGAGGGCGCGAGCTGCTGAAGCGCAACCACGAGATCACCCTGCCCGA
Organism: Solirubrobacterales bacterium; assembly: GCA_035566275.1. GTDB lineage: Bacteria > Actinomycetota > Thermoleophilia > Solirubrobacterales > 70-9 > DATMRN01. The sequence continues at coordinate 7,179 of DATMRN010000017.1, forward strand.
CGTCGAGGCGATCGCCGAGGCGTTCGGCGACGAGGAGGTCAAGATCCCGGTGCGCTCAACGCTGAAGTGCGACGCCGAATCGGGCGTTTGCCGCGCCTGCTACGGCGTCGCCCCGGCAACCGGCTCGACCGTCGACATCGGCGACGCGGTGGGGATCATCGCCGCCCAGTCGATCGGCGAGCCCGGCACCCAGCTCACCATGCGCACCTTCCACACCGGCGGCGTCGCCGGCCAGGACATCACCCAGGGCCTGCCGCGCATCGTCGAGCTGTTCGAGGCGCGCAAGCCGAAGGGCCTTGCGCAGATGGCCGAGGCGGCCGGCAAGGTCTCGATCGAGGAGACCGACAAGGCGCTGAAACTGACCGTGATGGAGCCGAGCGGCGAGGAGCACGCCTACAGCTTCCCGGCGCGGACCCGCCTGCACGTCGCCGACGGCGACAAGGTCGAGGTGGGACAGCAGCTCAACGAGGGCTCGCTGTACCCGGCCGACCTGCTGGCGATCCGCGGCCGCACCGACACCGAGCTCTACCTGGTGGCCGAGGTGCAGAGGGTCTACCGGGCCCAGGGCGTCGACATCAACGACAAGCACATCGAGCTGATCGCCCGCCAGATGCTGAAGAAGGTGCGGATCGAGTCGAAGGGCTCGACCGGCCTGCTGCCGGGCCAGCTCGAAGACCGCGGCGCCCTCAAACGCCTCAACAAGAAGACCAAGGAAGACGGCGGCACGGCGGCCAAAGGCGAGGAGGTCATCCTCGGCATCACCAAGGCCTCGCTGGCCACCGAGTCCTTCCTCTCCGCCGCATCCTTCCAGGAGACGACCAAGGTGCTCACCGACGCCGCCCTGGAGGGCAAGCGCGACCGGTTGGTCGGGCTGAAGGAGAACGTGATCATCGGCAAGCTGATCCCCGCCGCGACCGGGCTGAAGCATTACCGGACGCTGGCGGTCGAGCCGGCGGTGGCGATCGAGCCGCCCAACGAGGAGGGGCTGCTCGACGAGGAGGAGCTTGCCGCCGAGCTTGGCGTCGACGGCGCCGAGGCGGCCGTCGAGGGCTTCGGCCCCTCTTTCGCCGAGGAGCTAGAGGAGTTGGCTCAGGAGATCGAGTCGACGTCTGACGAGTAGATTTCCCGTCATGCCCGGGGGGGAGAAGGTTTGCGTGATCGGAGCCGGGTCCTCTGGGATCGCCGCTTGCCAGGTGCTCAACGCGCGGGGGATTTCCTTCGACTGCTTTGAGAAGGGGTCCGAGGTCGGCGGCAACTGGCGGTTTGAAAACGACAACGACATGTCGTCCGCGTATCGGTCGCTGCACATCAACACGTCTCGGGGATTGATGGCCTACAAGACGTATCCGATGCCGGGTGACTATCCGGACTATCCGAACCACTTTCAGATCGCCGCCTACTTCGACGACTACGTCGATCACTTCGGGTTGAGGGAGAGGATTCGGTTTCGGACCGAGGTGGTCAGCGTCGAGCCCGTGGACGGGGAGTGGGAGGTGACCGTCGATTCCGGCGACGGCCGCGAGACGAATCGCTACCGGGCGGTGCTGGTCGCCAACGGGCACCATTGGGACCCGCGCTGGCCGGAACCGACGTTTCCCGGCTCGGAGGAGTTCGCGGGGGAGCAGATTCATGCTCATCACTACCGCGAGGCCGACATGCTCCGAGGCAAGCGGGTGCTGGTGCTGGGGATCGGGAACTCGGCTACGGACATCGCGGTCGAGGCTTCGCGGATCGCGGAGAAGACCTTCCTGGCGATGCGGCGCGGCGCCTACATCCTGCCCAAGTACATGAACGGCAAGCCGACCGACGAATCCGCCTCGCCCCTCCTCACGAGGCTGCCGCTGCCGGTGCAGCGCTTCTTCATCATGCGGATGCTGGGCTTGGCGGCGGGGGACATGACCGCCTACGGCCTGCCCAAGCCCGACCACAAGCTGCTCGAGGCGCACCCCACCGTCTCCGCCGAGCTGCTCTCGCGGCTCGGGCACGGCGACATCGCGGTCAAGCCCAACATCAACCGCTTCAGCGGCGGGCGCACAGTTCGCTTCGCCGACGGCAGCGAGGAGGAGATCGACCTCGTCGTCTATTGCACCGGCTACAAGATCAGCTTCCCGTTCTTCGACCCCGAGCTACTCTCAGCCGAGGGCAACCGGCTCGGCCTCTACCGGCGGGTCGCATCGGTCGAGCATCCCGGCCTGTACTTCATCGGCTTGATCCAACCGCTGGGGGCGATCATGCCGATCTCCGAGGCCCAGTCGGAGTGGGTCGCGGACATCCTGGGGGGGAGGGGGGCGCTGCCCCCGGCGGCCGAGATGCGGACCGAGATCGCCGGGGCCGAAGGGAAGATGCGAAAGCGCTACGTAGCCTCTAAGCGCCACACGATCCAGGTCGACTTCCACCCGTACCTGCGCGAGATCCGTCGCGAGCGAAAGCAGGCTGCCCAGCGGGTTTGAGGGGAGGGGACGGGGTGCCCCTCCCGGTTGCTGGGGTTTTCGCCGGGCGCGCCCCGTCTCTCGCCGAGTGGGCTGTGCGAAAACCAGGACGCCGCTGCCCGGGAGGGGCACCCCG
>DATMRN010000018.1:0-14363 GCA_035566275.1 Solirubrobacterales bacterium
CGCCCGCCTCGGCGATCGCCTGCCCGTAGGTGTCGGTGCGGCTGCAGAAGAGGAAGACGTCGGCGCTGGCGTAGGCGCGGGCGAGGTCCTCGCCATCCAGCCAGCCGAGGAAGGTGGCGTGCTCGCCGAGCCGCGCCCGCAGCTCGGCCTCCTCGGGCCCCCCGCCGGCGAGCAGCAGGTGCAGGCGCGGGTCGGCGCGCCGCGCCGCCAGGAAGCTATCGGCAAGCAGGTCGACCCCCTTCTCACGGGTGAGGCGCCCGGCGTAGAGGATCTTCAGCTCGCCGGGATAGGCGTCGCGATCGGCCTTCTCCGGGTTGAAGCGGGAGGTGTCGACGCCGCGCTCCCAGCGGCCGATCCGGACCGGGTCGACGCCCAGCCGCAGCAGCGAGCGGTCCGCCGCCGGGCTCGGCGAGAGGACGACCGAGGGGGCGGCGTAGAAGGCGCCGAGCGCCGCCTCGGCGATCGCCTCCAACCCCCCATCGCCGCTGCGCAGGCGGGTATAGGCGGCCAGCTCGGTGTGGTAGCTGGCGAGCAGCGGCAGGCCGGCGATGCGGCTGAGCAGGGTGGCGGCGATGCCCGCCGGGCCGGGGGCGGTGACGTGAAGGAGGTCGTAGCGGCCCTCGGCGAGCGTCTCGACCAGGTCGGGCAGCCCCGGCACTCCCAGTCGCATCCCCTCGTAGAAGGGGACCTCCAGCTCGGCCGCGGCCGGGAGCCGGCGGTCGACGCCGGCATCGGTGCCGACCACCTCGACCTCGAAGCCGGGGACGCCGCGCTCGCGGATCTGCTCGATCGTGCGGGTGACGCCGTGCATCGCCCCGATGCCGTCGGCGATCACCGCCACCCGCCGCGGCTCGCCCCCGCGGGCGGCGAGCTTCGCCTTCTCGGCGCCAAGGAAGACGGTCGACGGCGCGTAGGGGACGGCGGGCACCAGCGCCTCGAAGAGGCCGGTCACGGCCCCCGGCACATCGCCTCGGGCGACGGCCTCCGTCCCGCGCCCGACGGCGGCGCGCAGCCGTCGGTCGTGGATGCGGCGGGCGCGGCGGTAGAGGTCGGCGTGGGAGAAGCCGTCGGACTGGAGGTAGTCGAGCAGCTCCCGTCCCCGCATCTTCAGCCCCATGCCCCGCAGCCAGGCCTCGAGCAGGCAACGGGCGTCGTCGGGGCCGATGTCGGCGGCGACCTTCCCCTCCCGGGCGGCGCCCTCGCCGATCGCCCGCTGCGCCATCTTCAGCACCGCGGAGGGGTCGGGCGCGCCCTCGTCTCCGACCTGTCCGTCGAGGACGAGGGCGCGGGTGGCGAGCGCCATCGCCGCGTGGGCCCACTTGGCGGCGCTGCCCTGCTCGCCGCCGGCGAGGGCGTCGCCTCGCCCGAGGTGGCGCAGAAACTCTTTCCGGCGTGGCGGCGGCCGGGGCCTCGGTGAAGGTGCGGCCGATGTCCACGCCGGCGTGGTCGTCGGAGCCGCCGATGCCGGCGCCGCCGTGCGTCTCGATGTAGACGACGGCGGGCATATTGAGCTCCGCGGCCCGCGACCCGTTGCGGACCTCCCAGATCGGGAACAGCTCCGCCAAGCGGCGGCGGTGGCGCTGGGCCAGGGGCGCGCCGACGTTGTAGAACGGATGCGCCAGGGCGCAGGCGATCTCGTTCTCGTGAAGGTGGGCGGCGCAGGCCTCGACGTCGCCGGAGTGTGCCTGCAGCCACTCGTGGTCCCCGGGAGTGATCCCGTAACAGAGGACGTGAACCGCCTGGGGCTCGCCGGCGAAGCGGGCGGTCAGCTCCTCGGAGACGAAGCAGTCGGGACGGCCGGCCAGCTCCAGGCAGCCGTCGATCGTGTCGTGGTCGGTGATCGTGACGAAGTCCATCCCGCGGCGCTTCGCCAGCTCGTAGACCTCCTGCGGTGGCGTCGCGCACTCCGGCAGCCCCAGCGATCTCTGGACCCCGAGCCGCGAGAGCTGCGAGGCGGTGGAATGACAGTGCATGTCAACTCGGGAAGTCATCGGTGTCTCCCTCTTCGTGTCTATTTCGTCCCCATCAGAATTCGCCATGAGCAGGGGAAACTTGTGAACCGGCGGGTAACGAGATGTGAACTTTGCGTGACCCGCCGTGTGGCCTCGGTGGCCTGCCTTGACAACGCTCATCTATCAAATCTATCCCCGGTGGTCAGGAAAACAGAGCTTTTGTACAAGGTGCAAGTGCATCTTCTCTCACGTCCGTCCTAGGCTCGCTAACTGCTAAGCGACCAAACTCTTTGTACCTATGGAGGGGCAGGTAGAGCAACCTCGATGGAATTAACGTCGGCCTCCTCTGTGACGTCCTGAGATTCTTCCCCGAGCCTGCGGCGAATCTCGCAGAGCACAGCGATTTTGGCTTGAACCTGGCTGACGAAATAATCGCTACCAGTCGGCGCGTCGTGCCAGTCACCATCGGCATCTTCATAGAGCCCACGGAATTGCTCGGGAATCGCAGACTCTGCGGCAGTAATAAAAGCTGTGTATTTGCCCAGCAAATGGCCTCTGCCGTCATCAGCGCCTTCAAGCACTTCCTCGCCTTGGTCAATCACCCCGTCAAGACGCTCAACTGGACCCGGCTCTCCAGTTAGCTCCTCAACCGTGACCTCGAATCTCTGGACAAATTCCTCGTAGAGCGAAGCTGAGTTGATCTTGAGCAGAAAGCGATAGCTGTCCGGCCTTCTGAATCGAACCTTGAACCACCAGACGGTGCTTGCATCGCCAGCGAATGAGCGAGATATTGCCCAGTAATCTTTGTAGGGACTTTGATCGTCGGAGCCGATGCGCTCAAGGGTCGGCCGCATCCAGAAGCCCTCGGTAGATGGCACGCCATTGTGGTTGCACTTGTAGCGTTTGATTCGCTCGGTCATCAGGAAGTTGACGTGAGCGGGCTGAACATCGAGCCGAGAGGCGTTCTTTATTCCAACGTGGATCAAAGCGTGCCTCGCCTCACCCCTTGGCACCCGAACTGTCAGATTGCTTCGACCATCAACTGAGAGGGTGGCACTGAGCCTCGGGTCACCAATGCCTGGCAGTCTGTGCAGCCAGGGCAGTCGATTTGCGAAGGCTCCAAGAATGGCCAACCCCGCAAAGGCAAAGAACACAATACTGATCGCAGTACTCCATCCCTGGTTCAAAGAGATTGCCCCCAGCGCCAGGAACAGAGCGGCAATTGCCGCTCCCGCTTCTATTCGACCGCGCATCTAGGGCTTCACTCTCTTAGGGACGCCACTGCCGACAATCAATCGGAATCGCGGTCAGAAGGCTATTTCAGAACTGCGGTTGGGCTGAGTGATGGCTTCAGGTGGAGGGCGTTTGGGCGCAGGCGCAGGTAAGATTATCTGTCGCAGTGCCCATCCCCTCGCAAGCTCCCTAGCCGCATCTTGTGATGTGCGGCGATGGAAAACGAAAACCCTAAGGAGCTCACTGATGGTCTGATCGGAGTAATCATGAGTGCGGTGACGCCTCATAAGCTTGATCCTCCTAGTAAGGATGACAGCAATACCCGAGTCTGGGCCAAGAAATAGATAGGCCATGGATCTCGCGCGCTAGAGCTGCGAACGCGAGCCAGCCTAACGCATTGCGGAGCAATTTCGGAATACTGAAAATTTGTTGTTTATAGCTGCTTCCAGGGGTCCGGCTACTTCTCCTGATCCCGTAGGCGATTTCCCCCTAGTCGGAGCCTTCGCCGCCGGAGCGCTAGTCGCCCGTCTTGGCCTCGAAGTCAGGGTCGTTGGAGCGCTTCCAGCTCCTCACCGCTTGAAAGGAGACGCCTTCCTCGCGAAGGAGTTGACGCAGGCCCTCGTGGGAGATGTCTGTGACCACCCCCTCGGCGACCAGGTAGTCGGCCAGCTTGGCCAGGCTCCAGGTCGCAAACGGCCGGCCGAGGTCGGTCGGGATCGAGAGCGCGATCTTCTTGATCTCGCGCCGCTGAGGCAGGGTGAAGGTCGGTGGCCGACCCCCCGAGTAGCGGGGGTAGAGCGCGTCGAAGCCGTCGCGGTTGAAGTTGTGGATCACCTCGCGGACCGTGTCGGGGTCGGTGAAGACGACCTCTGAGATCTTGGCCGGGCTCATCCGCTGTCTTCATTCGCCACTGCCCTGTGCTTCCCTCGGATCTCGGCCTCCATGACCTGGGCGGCGATCATCGCAACTGCCTCGCGCACGAAGTCGGCGTGCTTCGATCAGGGTCTTGGCGACGACCTCGGGGGTCGTCATGCTTTGCCTCTCGGCCATCGTGGTGTCCTTTCGTCAGTTGAAGTTGGTCCTTCAACGAAGAGTCTGGGGCCCACGGTGGCCGGAACTTCTTCAGGGCGGGTCCGCGAAACCGCTCCGGTCACTGCGGGGACAGTTACACCACCTCTACCGACGTGACCCGCCTGGGTCGGGAATCTCCGTGACCGATAGTGAGGAGTTGATCCTCGCCACCCGCACCGCTAGGACGATTACTTTCCTATCAGCGTTGAGAGTGGGCGGGGCGGCGACACACTGCCGTCGTACACGATCAGGTCCGAAGCGGGCCTTGCGAATTTGACTCTCTTTACGAGGTCTTTGCCGACCCCAAGGCAAACAACATGCAGCTTACGCCCATAGTATCGAACATGTCCAGTGACGACCGCATGATTCCCCGGCCCTTCTACAACGTCGACAGGCCCAGGGATCGGCGGGCGTTCGCTACCTTTGCAGAATCCCGACGTGAACAGTGTGATCTGGAGGACGCGCGGCTGCCCCGGGACAGTCTGAACGGAGCCCAACCGCGCGGTTCTCAGCTGTGGGTAACCTGCACTCGAACTTCCATTGTTGATCACAATGAGAGTAACGACAGCTATGGCAGCTGCAGCGATGACGATCACGACAGCGATCAGTCGGATTTTCCTGCTCATCGCGTTACTATGGTCCCGTCGCTCGTCTGCTCAGTACGAGCGTCAGAAGTCGACACGAAGCCTCCGAAGTAGCTCGACGAGGTGACGGTCTGGCCGTACCGCGCCGGGCCAACCGGGAATAATATCAATATTCGACGTAGTTCCTCTCTGCTGAAGTCGCAGCACCCTCACGGTGCTTCTTCGAGTTGAAGATTCGACATGCCCGGTACTCCAAAGATACCGGGAGCCTTTTCCACGGAAAACCCTCGTGGCTGGAGGAGTGGCGTTGCATATGCAATATTTTCTTCTTCTATCCCAGCCGATACCAGGCCCACCGATCTTCCGGTCGTGGCATCCCACACCGGTCCGCCGCTGTCGCCCGGAATGGTTTCCCGGCCAAACATAATGCCGAGGAGGCGACCATGGCCTGGCGCGGGAGCCTGATGGCCTGGACCCCACCAACGTTGTCACCCAAGGCCGCGTGATTTCGTAGACGCTTCGCTCTCCCGGGCATCCTCCCAGGTCTTCCTCACCTCCTTCGGCGTCCGGTAGCCCAGCCCCGAGTGGGCTGGTGGTGATAGGCCTCGACGTAGGCGGCGATCGCCGCCCGTGCTTCGTCGAGGGTCTCGAACTCAGAGCGCCAGAGGAGGCGCTCCTTCAACTTCGAGAACCAGGACTCGATGAAGGCCTGGGACTCGGGGTCGCGATAGCCGCCGCGACGGTGGGCGATCTGGTCGTCTTTGCCGGCGAGGGCGAGGCGGCCGCCCTCGAGGATCTTGTCGCGCCAGCCGTAGTAGAGGGCCTCGGCGATCTCGTGCTCGCGGCAGACGTCGCGAACCGAGCGATCTCCGCGTAGGCCTGCCAGGACGATCTCCAGCTTTTGCTGCGCTGTGAACTTGCGGTACTTGCGTTGCTCTGCCAACTCGATCTCCTTGGTGGTCGAGCGGCCATCCTGTGTCTCGCCTCGGATGCCTCTGCGGGGCTTCGCCCCTCCGAGGCATCCGAGCGATCTACGTCAGGTGGGTGTCAACGCGGGGGTGGGGTCCAGGCCACTCCTCTTCTTCTTTGCGTGCGAGTTCTGCGAGGCCCTTTGCGACATCTTCGGCATCGGGAGGCGCAACGGAGCTTTCTTCGGATGCGGGCGACGTCGTTGTTGCAGTTGGCGATTCGGACGGAGAGGCGGCAAGGACCGGGGCGGCGGTGCATACGAGGAGCAGGAGGGCGAAGACAGAGATCCAGCGGGCATGCGTTGCCAACGATCCCCTGCGCATAACGAGACGCTCCTCCTGAATGGCCGGTCGGTTGAATGACCGGTTGGTCAAGTTATCTCTATTGCATGATGATGGTCGGAGCAATACCCAAAACTAGGCCTTTCGGTAACTCTGGATTGAGGTGGCAGGCATTCACAGGCTCGGCGGACCGAGGCTGCGTGCCCTTCGGGAGGCAGTTTTGCCTCCCCACCGATGGCGGGAGGCTGAGACCTACGGCACTAGAGGGCGCGTTCGAGCGCGGCCCAGGTGCCCTTGCTCGCCTCGGCCTGCCAGAGGTCGTGGAAGCGGCGGAAGAGCAGCTCGCGGCGGGTTCGCAGCAGGGCCCGGAGGGACTCGATGCCCTCCGCGCGCGGCAGCATCACGTCGCAGTCGTGGATCTCTCCGAGCACGGCCTGCAGCCGCTTGGCCGCATGGCGGGCGGCGACGGCGTCCGCGCCGAAGCAGTCCTCGACGATCTCCAACACGTAGCGCAGCCGCTTGGCGGCGATCCGCATCTCATGCTGGGCGGTCGCGGCGGCGGGGTCAAGGGCGCCGTCGGCGAGGGAGCGCAGCTCGTCGAGACGGGTCCGCACGATCCGCGCCGCGCTGCGGCGCAGCGGCTTCGCCGGGTCGAGCTTCTTCACCCTGCGCGCCTTCACTTACGGGCCGCCCTCGTCAGCCTGGCCAGGCGGCGGCGCAGCTCGTCGAGCCGCTCGTCGGCGACGAAGGGCGCCAGCGCCTCGTTCGCCTCCGCCTGCTCCTCGCGCAGCCTGCTGACCGCCTTATCGACGGCGGCGCGATCGGCGGGGTCGACCTGCTCGGCGAACCGCTCCAGGAACTCGATCTCCACATCGCGGTCACGGCGCTCGCCGAGCGCGTCGGCAAGCGCCCTGACCGCCTTCAGCGTCTTGCGGAACCGCTTGCGCGGAAAGCAAGGCTCGAAGACCTCCATCGTGGCGCGCAGGCGGCGGGTCGCCACCCTCATGTCGTGCACGCGCTCGATCTCGGCGGTGTCGAGGACGCCCCGCGAGTGCTCGAAGACCTCGGCGGACCTCACCTCGACGACCCGCGCCGCGGCCCGCCCGAAGGGCTCGTCGCAATCGAAACCCGGCACATCACGCGGGCGCGCCACACTTTGAGGCTAGTCGAGAAGCGCAGCCTTGACTAGGCGGCAAGCCGGGCTTGCGAGGAGCCGTTGGCGTTGCCGTTGAGGAGGTCGAGGATGACGCCCTCCCGCAGGCCGCCCTTGCCGATCTGCAGCGGCTGCCCGAGCAGCTCGGAGAGCTTCTCGAGCAGGAGGACGCCGGTGGCGAGGATGCGGACCCGCTCGGGATCGAGCTCGAAGCGACGCGCCACGTCCGCCGCCGGGTCGCCGGCCAGCACGCGGATCCCCCGCTCCAGCGTCTCGTACTCCAGCACGGCCCCGACCAGGCGCCGCAGCGAGGTGGCGCTGCCGCCGACCGCCACGGCCTGGGCCGGATGCTCGATCTCAACGCCCTCGAAGAGATCGTCGATGCGATCCCGGACCTTGCGAATCTCCGCCGCCGAAGGAGGGTCGGAAGCGATCAGCTCATCGGCGAGCACCCCGGAGCCGACCGACCAGGAGCGCACGCTCTCCACCCCACCGGGCGCAGTGCCAAGGATCACCTCAGTAGACCCCCCACCGACGTCGACCACCCCAATCTTCCCCTCAACCGGGTGTCCAAGCGTCTTGGTCGCCCCGATAAACGAGAGCCGCCCCTCCTCGACCTCATCGAGGATATCGACCGGCACTCCGGAAGCCTCGGCGATCGCCTTCGCGACGAGCTTCCCATTCGAAGCCTCCCGCACCGCCGCGGTCGCCACCGAGCGAATCGTCTCGGCCCCAAGCTCCCGCGCCAATCTCACCTGAGTGGCGACGACCTCGGCAACTTCCTGAACCTTCCCCGGCAGGATCGTCCCATCCCCATCGAGCGCCTTGTTGATCCGCGTATAGGCCCGCTGCTCCATCACCTTCTTCAACTGCCCGTCGACCGGCTCCGCCACGAGCACGCGCGTCGTATTCGAGCCGATATCTATGGCGGCGCAGAGCATCCCGGGACCTCACGTCATGTTCCCAAACGCTCCGGATCTCAAGTCCCGATGCTCCTACGCCGACGGATGCGAGGCATCCTCGAACTCCCGGAACAGCCCGGTAACCACGAAGGCGACCTGCTCGCCGATGTCCACGGCGTTGTCTCCGATCCGCTCGATCGCCCGCGCCGCCAGCAGCATCGTCATCGCCCACTCCCGCTTGTCGGCGTCGTCGCCGATCTCCAGCGCCAAGCGGAAGCACTCGCGGTTGAGGTTGTCGACCACGTCGTCCTGGCGCACCAGGTCCTGCGCCATCTCCACGTCGCGCCCCTCGAAGGCCCGCTTCGCCTGCCCGATCAGCGTCCGGGTCTGCCGGCCCATCGTCAGGATCAGCCTCACCATCTCCTCGTCCGCCGGCGGCTCGTTGCCGGACAGCGGGATCATCTTGCAGATGTTGACGCACTGGTCCCCCATCCGCTCGACGTTCTTCAGCACGTGCAGGAGCGCCGAGATCAACCGCAGGTCGGTCGCCACCGGGGACTGGGTGGCGAGCAGGGTGATCAGGCTCTGGTGGACCTCCAGGTAGCGGCCGTCGATGCGGTCGTCGTCGGCGACGACGAGCTGGGCCAGCTCGACGTCCTGGTGCTCGACCGCCTCCAGGGTGCGTTGAAGCGCCGCGCTGACCAGGTCGAGGCCGCCCAGCCCGCTCGCCTCGAGGCGGTCCAGCTCCTCCTGGTACTGGGTGCGCGTCTCCGGCGACATCAGCCGAACTTCCCGGTCACGTACTGCTCGGTGCGGTCGTCGTCGGGGTTGGTGAAGAGCTTGTCGGTGGCGCCGACCTCGACCAGCTCGCCGTTCAGCATGAAGGCCGTGGTGTCGGCGACCCGCGCCGCCTGCTGCATGTTGTGGGTGACGATGACGATCGTCACCCGCTCCTTCAGCTCGCCGATCAGCTCCTCGATCTTCAGCGTCGCGACCGGGTCCAGCGCCGAGCAGGGCTCGTCCATGAGCAGCACCTCGGGGTCGACCGCGAGCGCGCGGGCGATGCAGAGGCGCTGCTGCTGGCCCCCGGATAGCCCCGTCCCGGGGCCCTTGAGCCGGTCCTTGACCTCCTCCCAGAGGCCGGCCCCGACCAGGGCCTCGCGGCCGCGGTCGTCCATCTCGCCGCGGGAGGCGCCGGTCAGGCGCAGGCCCGAGGTGACGTTGTCGAAGACCGACATGGTCGGAAACGGGTTGGGCTTCTGGAAAACCATCCCGACCGAGCGCCGCACAGCGACGACGTCGATCCGCGAGTCGTAGAGGTCGATGCCGTCGAGCAGGACCTCACCCTCCGCGCGCGCCCCGAGGATCTCCTCGTGCATGCGGTTGATGCAGCGCACCATCGTCGACTTGCCGCAGCCCGAGGGGCCGATGATCGCCGTCACCGCGCCGGAGTCGAAGCCGAGGCTGACTCCGCGGACGGCGTGGTTGGACCCGTAGTAGGCGTGCAGGCCACGCAGTTCGACATTGCCTATCTCGCGGAGACTGGGCTGCGGCTGTCGACTGCTGACGGGATCCATCCGCAACGGTTGTTCAGATTGCTTGGCGACCTGGCTCATCCTTCCATCCTTTGACGGGAACGGGCGTAGAAGGCGCGGGCGACGACGTTGAGGACCAGCACGAAGGCGATCAGGATCAGCGCGGCGGCCCAGGCCTGAGTGTGCGCCTCCGGGCTGGGCGACTCCGACGACTGGAAGATGAAGACCGGGATCGAAGCCAGGGCCTGCGACGGTTCGGTCAAGACACCCTGGCCGAAGATGGAGCAGACCAGGATCAGCGGAGCCGTCTCCCCGGCAACGCGAGCGACCGCGAGCAGGGCGCCGGTGAGCAAACCGCCCGCCGCCGTCGGCAGGGTCACCCGCACCGTCGTCCGCCAGCGGGCGATGCCGAGCGCGTGGGCGGCCTCCTTCAGCGTGCCGGGCACCAGCGTCAACACCTCCTGGGCGGTGCGGGCGACGATCGGCAGCATGATGATCGCCAGCGCCACCGAGCCCGCGAACCCGCTCTGGTGTTTCTGCGATTCGACGATCAGGCCGTAGACGAAGATCCCGGTGATGATCGTCGGCACCCCGTTGAGGAGGTCGAGCGCGAAGCGGATGGCGTGGCCGATCCGAGGCGGCGCGAACTCGGTCGTGTAGATCGCGACCAGCAGGCCGACCGGGATCGCCATCGCCGCGGCGATCCCGACGATGATCGCCGTGCCGACGATCGCGTTGGAGATACCGCCGCTGGTGTCGCCGAACAGGCCCATGGGCGTGGTCAAGAAGTGCAGGCTGACCGCGCCGATTCCCTTCGTCACGACCGAGCTGACCACGATCACCAGCACCGCGACGGCGAGGAGGGCGGCGATCGACGAGAAGACCTCGACCAGCCGATTGACGCGGTTGCGCCGCTTCAAGTTGCCCCGGTCGAGCATCAGCGCGTGGCTCTCACCGGCGCTCACAGAATCACCTCGCGTTCACGCCCCGATCGGCACGGACTCGAATCGCCGGCTGCCACCGTGCCGATTGGGGCGTTCACAGCGCCCCCGCCTCGGTCGGCGTGACGTCCGTGTCTTCTAGCCCCCCGCGCTGGACGATCAGGCGAGCGACGACGTTGACGATCACCTCGAAGACCAGCAGGATCAAGCCAAGGTAGGCAAGCGACGGCTGCTGAAGAGCTCCCGGAGCGCCCTGGAACTGGGCGGCGATCTGGGCGGCCATCGTGCTGCCGGTATGGAAGAGGGATGCATTGATCAGGCTCGCGCCGCCGATCACCTGGGCGACGGCGATCGCCTCGCCTATCGCGCGGCCGAGACCGAGGATGACGGCGCCGACGATGCCGGCGCGAGAGTAGGGAAGCACCACCTGCCTGACCATCTCCCAGCGGGTGGAGCCGAGTGCGTAGGAGCCCTCCTTCAGCTCGCCGGGCACCGTCTCGAAGACCTCGCGGGTGACGCTGGTGATGATCGGCGTAGTCATGATCGTCAGGATCAGCGCCGCGGTCAGGTAGCCGAAGGCGGAGGGATCGCCGCTGAAGATCGGGAGAAAGCCGAATGCGCTCTTCAGGGCCGGCTCGATCGTGTCGTGCATGAACGGCCCGAGGACGAGGATCCCCCAGAGGCCGAGGATGACGCTCGGGATCGCGGCGAGCATGTCCACCAGGGTCGCCACCGGGCGCCGCAGCCGGCTCGGCGCCAGCTCGGTCAGGTAGATCGAGATCGCGATCGAGAGCGGCGCCGCGAAGAGCAGGGCGATCGCCGAGGTGACAACCGTCCCGTAGATGAACGGGGCGGCGCCGAAGCGTTCGGTGACCGGGTTCCAGTCGTTGGTGGTGAGGAAGCCGAGGCCGAACTTCGAGATCGCCGGCCATGCGATGTGGACGACCTCGTAGGCGATCGCCACCAACAGAACGACGGCGACCGCCGCCGCGAGGCCGGAGAGGCCTCGCAGCAGCGGGTCGCCGATGCGATCTGTGAGGTTGCGCCGGGCCCGCAGAACCGGGGTGCTGAGGGCGCCGGCCTCCACCTACCCGCCGATCTTGGCGATCGCCTTCTTGTCGGCGGCGACGACCTGCGCCGGCAGCGGCGCGAAGTCCAGGTCGGGGCCGAATTCCTGGGCGGCCGGGCCGATCGCGTAGGTGATGAACTTCTTCAGCGCGTCCGCCTTTTCGGTTTTGAGCGGCACGATCACGTAGGTGTAGGTCGAGATCGGGTACGCGCCTTTGGCCGTGGACGGCAGGCCGGCGAGCGAGATTTCGTTGTTCGGCCCGATCTTGCTCACAGCGGCGGCGGCCGCTGTGACGCTCTTAACGCCCGGCACCGGGAAGCTCCCGGCCGAGTTTTCGACCAGCGGCATGCTGAGTTCGTTGGAGAGCGCGTAGGCGAGGCCGACGTAGCCGATCGCCCCGTCGGTCTGGGAGATCGCCGCCGCGACCCCGTCGTTCTTTTCGGCGCCGACGCCGGTCGGGAACTTGACCGTCGTCGAGGCGCCGACCTTCGACTTGAATTCGGGGCTGACCGTCGAAAGGTAGTTCGTGAACGCGTAGGTGTCGCCGCTGCCGTCGCTGCGGTAGACGGGCGTGATCTTGGTGCTGGGGAGGCTGGCGCCCGGGTTCAGCTTGGCGATCGCCGGGTCGTTCCAGGCGGTGATCTTGCCCAGGTAGATGCCGGCCAGGACTTCGCCGTTCAGTTTCAGGTTCTTCGGCGCTCCTTTGACGTTGTAGGCGGGCACGGTGCCGCTCAGCGCCCACGGGATCTGCTCGACGCCGTTGGCTTCCTTGAACTGTTCCGAGGTCAGCGGAGCGTCGGAGGCGCCGAAGTCGACCGTGCGAGAGGTGATCTGGGCGATCCCGCCACCGCTTCCGATCGCGCCGTAGGTGACCGTTTCTTTAGTCTTGCTCGCGTAGTCGGACTGCCATTTCGACATCAGCGGCGCGACCAGCGTGCTGCCGGCGCCGACCAGGGGCGAGCTGGACGAGCCACCGCTGGAAGAGCTGGTGCTCGAGGACGAGCTGCCGCAGGCGGCAACCGCGATTGTGAGCGCCAGTGCCATGCCGACGCTGAGAAGTCTCTTGGTCACGCAAATCTCCTTACGTTGATGGCCATCTACGGCGCCACACTCTCAGCGGCCTTCGCGCAGCTTGTTATTCGTCTGTATCGAGAATGTGAAAAGGATGTAAAAGCACCGGTTTGGACAAACGGGCGCGTATCAGCCATCTGGGGAGAAGCGGTAGCCGATCCCGTTGTGGGTGTGGATCAGCCGCCGGTCAGGCAGCGCCTCGCCGAGCTTGGAGCGCAGGCGGCTGACGTAGACGTCGACCGAGCGGTCGGCGTGGCGAGGCTCCCGGCCCCAGACCTCGGAGTAGAGCTCCTCACGGGTCATGATCCGCTGCGGGTGGGCAGCCAGCGTGGTCAGCAGCTGCAGCTCGCGCATCGTCAGGCTGAGCGGGCGGCCGTCGACCAGCGCGGCGTGCTCGTCGGGGCGGATCTCCAGCCGTTCCGCCAGCCGCCGAGGCGCGTGTCCGTTCTCGCCCGCCATGATCGGCGATCATGGCGGGCGTCGACCGCCGAGCGGTTACGCGGCGGTAAAGCTGCTGTGAACGGCTTGTGAAACCGGAGCCTCCGGGGCCTCCTCGGGCACCGGAATGGCGTCGACGACGTCGACGGGCTCGGGATCGAACCGGTAGCCGACCCCGAAGTGGGTGTGGATGTAGCTCCATCCCGGCGAGCGCTTCTCCAGCTTCTGGCGCAGCTTGCGGATGAAGACGTCGACCGAGCGGTCGCCGTGGGCCATCGCGTATCCCCACACCCGCTGGTAGATCGTCTCGCGCTCCAGCACCTGACCCTTGGCCTCGGCGAGCAGCTGCAGCAGCTCGAACTCGCGGCGGGTCAGGTCGAGGCTGCCGCCGCTGACGAAGGCCTGGAACTGGTCTGCCCGGATCTCCAGCTCGGCGGCGACCAGCGGGCCTGCCTCCTCGCTGGAGCGCCCGCGGCGACGGCGGCGCGATACCGCCTCGATCCGGGCCATCGCCTCCTCGGGGTGACAGGGCTTGGTGATCCAGTCGTCGACCCCGAGGCGCAGGCCTCGAACCCGCTGGGCCACCGTGGAGCGGCCGGTGCAGACGACCACGCCGAGGTCGGGGAGCATCCCGCAGACCCGCTCGAGGTAGCCCCAGCCGTCCTCGGCCCCCAGTATGGCGGGGTCGAGCAGGAGGGCGTTCAGCTTCATCGCGACCAGCTCCTCAGGCGGGATCGCGCTGCCCACCTGCCGCAGCTGCCAGCCGGCGGCCTCGGTGCGCTTCGACAGCACGGTCACAAAGCCGCTGTCGGTGTCGATAACCGCGAGCCTGATGGTCTGCTGTGGGTTCAAGTTGGCGGCGCCAGTTGGTGACGAACAGCGCGTCTGCCTTCGATACGGCTCGATTGTATGCACCGGAGACGGCGGACACCCAGCCGAAATCCCTGCGTTCACAGGATTTTCACAGCTCGAAGCGCCCTAATTGCGCGAAAGCGGGTGTGGCTGGAGGCGGTTGCGGTAGATTCCCGCGCGTGAAACGGACCGCCTCATTGCTCGTCGCGATCTGGTCGCTGACGCTCGTCTCGGCGCCCGCCGCCCTCGCCGACAACGGGGTCGGGCTGGCCGGGCCGACCACCGACAAAACCGTCACCTTCTTCTGCTTCG
>DATMRN010000019.1:0-16187 GCA_035566275.1 Solirubrobacterales bacterium
TTGCGCGTCGAGGCAGCCCTTCACCCCCAGCACGAGCAGGATCGCGACGATCAGGCCGGCGCCGAGCGCCAGGCCGCGCCGCAGCAGGATCTGCTGGTGTTCGGGACGGCGGGGCGGGCGCGGTCGGCGCCGCGGCCGGGCTGCTGGCGAATCCTCCAAAAAACGGCTCTCCAAGCTGGTTGGCTGGTCGGGCAGTATGACCGTTCACGGGGTCGCCGCGTCAAGACCCGCAGCAAACCTTGCGTTTTCGGCCTCCGCGCCGGCGCAGGAGAGCCACGGCGCGCGGCGAAGGTGGAGGGGCTTTGGTCGGCTCCCTGGTGCTCAACCGCTTCCTGATCGAGCGCCGCATCGGCAGCGGCGGCTTCGGCGTCGTCTACGAGGCCTGGGACGGGCGCCTCGAGCGGCCGGTCGCGGTCAAGGCGATCGAGTCGCGGGGCGCAGAGCTGGGCCGCCGGGTGCTGCGCGAGGCCCAGGCCGCGGCGCGGCTCAACCACCCCGGCATCGTGACGCTGTATGAGATGGGGGAGGAGGACGGCAACGCGCTGCTCGTCACCGAGCTGGTCGACGGCTCGACCCTGGCCCGCCTCGCCCGCGAGGGCGAGCTGAGCGATCGCGAGATCGCCGAGGTGGGCGCCGACCTCTGCGAGGCGCTCGACCACGCCCACTCCCGCGGCGTCGTCCACCGCGACATCAAGCCCCAGAACGTCCAGGTGACCGAGGGGGCTGAAGGAGACCAGCGCGCCAAGCTGATGGACTTCGGCATCGCCCGGCTCGCCGACGGCGCCTCCCTGACGGCCCCGGGCGACGTCGTCGGCACCCTCGCCTACATGTCGCCCGAGCAGGCGGAGGGCCGGCCCGCCGGGCCCGAGGCCGACGTCTACTCGCTCGCCCTGACGCTGTATGAGTGCTGGAGCGGCGAGAACCCGCACCGGCGCTCCAGCCCGGCGGCGACGGCGCGGGCGATCGGCGCCCGAGCCCGCCCGCTGCGCCGCCTGCGCCCCGACCTGCCGCGCGAGCTGACCGACACGGTCGACGCCTGCCTCGACCCACGCCCCACCCACCGGCCGCCGCTGGAGGAGCTGGGCGAGGCGATCGAGGATTCGCTCGAGCACCTCGACGAGCACCTCCGCCACACCCCCCGGCCGCTGGGGATGCGGCTCGGCGTCGCCGCGGCCGCCGCGGTCCTCGGCGCCTGGCTTGCGATTGGCCACGGAGTCGTGCTCCCGTAGGATTCAGCCGGCTCTCCGGGCCCGGAGAGCCGTTTCCCGCGCGCCAAGGAGCCACCGATCAGCGTCCTACGCAACCTCGAGTCCCGCATCGAAGGCCTCGTCGAGGGCGTCTTCAGCCGCGCCTTCAGCTCCGAGGTGCAGCCGGTCGAACTGGCCCGCAAGCTGGCCAAGGAAATGGACGCCCACAAGACCGCCTCGATCGAGCGCGTCTACGTGCCGAACGAGTACACGGTCTACCTCTCCAAGCCCGACCGCGCCAAGCTGGAGGGGTATGAGCGCTCGCTCGAGCAGGAGCTGTCCGGCTACCTGCTGGAGCACGCGCGGCGGCGGGGCTACGACCTGCTGACCCGGCCCGCGGTCGACTTCAGCACCGACGAGCGGCTGCGGCTCGGCGAGTTCGGGATCCAGACCCGCCTGGTCAAGCCGCCCGCCCACGAGGGGGAGAGCCCGCGCCAGGGCGAGGAGGGTCACACGATGGTCTACTCGGCGGTGCGCGAGCGCGACCGCGGCCGCCCGAAGCGGCCCGAGGAGGCGATCGGGGCGCTGGTCTCCACCCGCGCCGTCGTCTCGCTCGACGACCGTCGCTACGTGCTCGACGGGCCGCGGGCGACGATCGGGCGCTCCAAGGCGGCCGAGTGCGTGCTGCGCGACCCCAACGTCTCCCGCCGCCACGCCGAGCTGCGCCGCTCGGAGTCGGGCGACTGGCAGATCGTCGACCTCGGCTCGACCAACGGGGTGAAGGTCAACGGGCGGCGGGTGCCGTCGACGCGGCTCAGCCCGGGCGACGAGGTGACGCTGGGCACCACGACCTTCCTTTTCGACATCGAGCAGTAGCGGCCGCTGGCCGTAGTGTTCCGGGCGCGTGGCCTACGACCCGATCTCAGTCGCCCTCAAGTTCGGCTTCCTGGCCGTCCTTTTCCTGTTCATCCTCTTCATCGCCCGCAGCGCGACGAAGGACCTGCGCAGGACGATGGCGCCGGCGCCGGACTCGACCGGCTTCCACCCCGCGCAGCCCTTCGGCGCCAAGCAGGCGCGCGGGGTCGACGCCTGGCTGGTTGCCGAGCGCGGCGGCGGCCTCGACGCGGGCGAGCGCTTCGACCTGATCGGCGGCCTCTCGATCGGCCGCTCCAAGGAATCCGACGTGCAGATCGAGGATCGTTACGCCTCCGGCTTTCACGCCCGGGTCTTCTCCCGCGGCAGGCGCCACTTCATCGAAGACATGGACTCAACCAACGGAACGCTGCTCAACGACGCCACCCTGAAGGGTGAGGCGGAATTGATCGACGGCGACGTGGTGAGGATCGGGGACACCGAGTTCAAGTTCGAGGCCGGCACGTGAAGCGCGTGCGGAGCGACCGTCCATATCCGATTCTTCGGGAGCGGAGCATGGGCGGAATCAGTGGTGAGGGTCGATGCTGCGAGTAGGGGATCAGGCGTTCCGCACCGACACGGGCCGCCAGCGCAACGCCAACGAGGACTCCTTCTTCGCCCGCGCCCCGGTCTTCGTCGTCGCCGACGGGATGGGCGGCGCGCAGGCCGGCGAGGTCGCCTCGAAGGCGGCGGCCGAGGCGTTCGACCGCGACCTCCCCGACGCCCCGCCCGAGCGGGTCCTGCGCGAGACGATCGAGGCGGCGAACCGGGGGATCCATGAGCACGCCCGTGCCGACCCGGCGCTGACCGGGATGGGGACGACGATCACCGCGGCGATCGTCAATGCACAGGCCGAAGAGGTCGCGGTGGGTCACGTCGGCGACAGCCGCGCCTACCGCTTGCGCGGCGGCAGGCTGGAGCGGCTGACCCGCGACCACTCCCTGGTCGAGGAGATGCGGCGCAAGGGACAGCTCACCGACGCCCAGGCCGAGGACCACCCGCAGCGCTCGATCATCACCCGCGCGCTCGGCCCCGAGCCCGACGTCGAGGTCGACGTGCAGACGGTCCCGGCCCAGCCCGGCGACGTTTACCTGCTCTGCTCCGACGGGCTGACGACGATGCTCGGCGACGAGCGGATCGCCCGCGTCCTCTCCGGCGCGACCTCGATGGGCGCGGCGGTGCGGGCGCTGGTCGACGAGGCCAACCGGGCGGGGGGGCGCGACAACATCACCGCGCTCGCCTTCCAACTCGAGGACTCGGCGGCCCCGGCCCGCGCGCCCGAGGAGGCGACGCTGATCGGCCCCTCGGCCGAGGAGGCGGGGCTGACCGCGACCGAGGTGCGCCGTCGGGCCGCGGGGGCTGCCGCCAGGGAGCGCCGCGAGGCGCTGGCGGCGAAGCCGAAGCGACGCCGGCTGCGCACCGCGGCCAAGGCGCTGGCGGTTCTCGTCGTGCTCGGCGCGATCGCCTTCGGGGCCTGGTACGGGAACCGCCAGGTCTGGTTCCTCGGCACCGACGCCGCCGGCCGCCTCGCCATCTACCGCGGCCTGCCCTACGAACTGCCCTTCGGCGTAAGGCTCTACGACGAGCGCTACGCGAGCCCGATCCAGACCGCCGCGCTGCCGCCGAGGCGCCGCGACGCGGTCACCGGCCACGGCCTGCGCTCCCGCTCCGACGCGACCTCCCTGGTAGAAGAAATTGAAAACAGCAAGGGCCTACCGCGCCCGCCCGCGGCGGACGCGGGAGCGAGGACGCGAGGCTTCCGGTGATGATGAACGCGTCCTCGCGGGAGCAGAGCACGCGGGCGGCCTTATGAAGTCCGCCCGCAACCGGGAGCTGGTCGCGCTGGTCCCGGTCGCCCTCCTCCTCACCGCCGGCTTCGCCGCGGTCTTCGCCCAGGGGAACGCCCGGCTCGGCAACCTCAGCCTCATCTACGGCGCCTACTTCCTGGCGGTCTGCCTCGCCACCCACGTCTTCCTGCGCATCCGCCTCCCCGACGCCGACCCCTACCTCTTCCCGCTGGCCGCCCTGCTCACCGCCTTCGGGCTGGTGATGGTCTACAGAATCGACGCGACCCTGGCCCGTAACCAGGCCAACTGGTTCGTGGTCGGCCTCGTCCTCTTCGCCCTCGCGATCCACTTCCTGCGCGACTACGACGTGCTCGAGCGTTACCGGTACACGATCGCCGCGGTCGGGCTGCTGCTGCTGCTGCTGTCGCCACGCCTGCCGGGGATCGGCCAGCAGGTCAACGGCGCGTATCTGGGGGTGAAGGTCGGCCCGCTCCAGTTCCAGCCGACCGAGTTCTCGAAGATCTGCATCGTCGTCTTCCTCGCCAGCTACCTGCGCGAGCACCGCGAGGTGCTGATCGTCGGCGCGCGGCGGGTGCTCGGCGTCACCCTGCCGCCGCTCAAGCACCTCGGCCCGATGCTGGTCGTCTGGGGGGCGTCGATGTTCATGCTCGTCTTCATCCGCGACCTCGGCAGCTCGCTGATGTTCTTCGCCGCCTTCCTTGCCCTGATCTACGTGGCGACGGGGCGCTTCTCGTTCGTGGTGATCGGGATGGCGATGTTCCTCCTCGGCGCCTGGTTCTTCACCGCGACGGTGCCGCACGTCCACGACCGGGTGGAAATCTGGCTCAACCCCTACCACGACCCGACCGGCAGCGGATACCAGATCCTCCAGTCGCTATTCGCCCAGGCCGACGGCGGGCTGTTCGGCAAAGGGTTCGGGCAGGGGCTGATCACGATCCCCGGCACCCACGCGGCGCTGCTGCCGGCGGCGCAGACCGACACGATCTACTCGCTGATCGTCAACGAGCTGGGCCTGTTCGGCGCCTGCGGCGTGATCCTCGTCTACCTGTTGATCGCCGCCCGCGGGTTCAAGATCGCCCTGCTCGCCGACGACGGCTTCTCGAAGCTCTTGGCGACCGGGTTGACCGCGGTCTTCGCGATCCAGGCCTTCGTCATCATCGGCGGCGTCACCAGGGTGATCCCGCTGACCGGCGTCACCCTGCCCTTCATCAGCTACGGCGGCAGCTCGATCGTCGCCAACTTCGTGCTGCTCGCCCTGCTGCTGCTGATCTCCGACCGCGCCCGCCGTGAGGCCGTCGCCCCAGCACGGGTCGCGCTGGCGCTGGGGGGCTCGTGAACCGCCAGATCGTCAAATTGTTCGGCCTGATCGTGGTCCTGTTCGCGGTGCTGATCGGCTTCACCTCGTACTGGTCGGTGTTCGACGCGAAGGCGTTGAAGGCGAAGAGCGCCAACAAGCGCCCGCTGCTGGAGCAGCAGCAGATCAAGCGGGGGAGAATCCTCGCCGCCGACGGCAGCGTCATCGCCCGCTCGGTCCCCAAGGGCCATGGCGCCGGCCTGCGCTACGTGCGCCGCTACCCGGGAGGCTCGTTGTACGGGCACCCGATCGGCTACAGCTTCATCGAACAGGGCGACAGCGAGTTCGAGAAGTCCCACAACGAAGAGCTGGTCGGCAACAACTCCGAATTCGGCTCGATCCTCGACCAGCTGACCGGCCGCAACCAGGAAGGCGACGACGTCGTCACCAACCTCGACCCGACCGCCCAGCGGGTGGCCTTGAGCGACCTCGAAAAAGCCGGGTTCGGGGCGGTGGTGGCGATCGAGCCGCGGAGCGGCCGGGTCCGGGTGCTGGCCTCCAACCCGCCGTTTGACCCCAATCGCGTCCCCAGCCATCTCTCCCAGCTCAACCTCAACGCCAACTCGCCGCTGTTTGACCGGGCCACCCAAGGTCAGTACCCGCCCGGCTCGACCTTCAAGGTTGTGACCGCCGCGGCGGGGCTGGACAGCGGCACGATCACCCCGGAAACGACGATCAACGCCCCCGGGACGCTCAGCGTCGAAGGCAAGCCGTTGCAGAACGACTTCAACCAGAGCTTCGGCCCGATCTCGCTGAACACGGCGCTGACCAACTCGGTCAACACCTGGTTCGGGCAGCTCGGGCAGAAGGTCGGCGAGCAAACCCTCTTCAGGTACATGGACCGCTTCGGCTTCAACGCCACCCCGGCGATCGACCTACCGGAAGACCAGGTCTACCCGAGTGGGATCTTCGGCGAAGGAAAGCTGCTGGGCCCGGGGAACCCGATCGACCTCGCCCGGGTGGCGATCGGGCAGGAGCGGCTGGCAGTGACGCCGCTGCAGATGGCGGAGGTCGCCGCCGCTGTCGCCAACGGCGGCAAGCTGATGAAGCCGCAGATCTGGAGCCGGGTGGTCAACCCCGACGGGCGGGTCGTCAACCGCCTCGAACCCTCCGAATACAGCCATCCGATCAGCGCCCGGACGGCCTCGGAGCTGAGCACGGCGATGCAGGGCGTGGTCAGCTCCGGCACCGGCACCAACGCGGCGATCCCAGGCGTCGCCGTCGCCGGCAAGACCGGCACCGCCGAAACTCCCTACAACAAATCCTGCGGCGGCGGGACCGAACAGAACCAGGCCTGGTTCATCGGCTTCGCGCCGGCCGAAAACCCGAAGATCGCGATCGCCGCGAGCATCGAGTGCACGACGAAGTTCGGCAACGACGTGGCGGCCCCGATCTTCCGGGATGTCGCCGAAACCCGCTTGAAAGGCAAATGACATGGGGAGAGGGGGCTCGGGTGCCTGAGGTGAGCGAGGGCAGCGTCGTCGACGGGCGCTACCGGGTGCTGCAGCGGATCGGCTCGGGCGGGATGGCGGACGTCTGGCTTGCCGAGGACGCTCACCTGCAGCGTCGCGTCGCGCTCAAGGTTCTGCACAGCCGCTTCTCCCAGGACCGCGAGTTCGTCGAGCGCTTCCGCCGCGAGGCGGAGGCCGCGGCCGGCCTCCAGCACCCCAACATCGTCGCCGTCTTCGACCGCGGCGAGTTCGAGGGCTCCTACTACATCGCCATGCAGCACATCGAGGGGCGGACGCTGAAGGAGCTGATCGACGCCGGGCTCACCCCCGAGCAGGCGGTCGGCCTGATTCGCCAGGTGCTGGAGGCGGCGCGCTTCGCCCACCGCCACGGCGTCGTCCACCGCGACCTGAAGCCCCAGAACGTGATCGTCGACGGCGAGGGCAAGGCGGTCGTCACCGATTTCGGCATCGCCCGCGCCGGCGTCTCGGAGATAACCCAGGCCGGCTCGGTGATGGGCACGCCGCACTACCTCTCGCCCGAGCAGGCCCAGGGGATGGACGTGACCGCGGTCTCCGACCTCTACTCGGTCGGGGTGATCCTCTACGAGGCGTTGACCCGGCGCGTCCCCTTCGAGGGCGAGAGCGCCGTCGCGGTGGCGATGAAGCAGGTCTCGCAGGCGCCGCAGCGGCCCAGCTCGATCGACCCGCGCGTCTCTCCGGCGCTCGACGCGGTGACGATGCGGGCGCTGGAAAAGGATCCTGGGCAGCGCTTCCAGAGCGCCGACGCGTTCATCGCGGCGCTCGACGCGGCGCTCAAGGAGCCGGGCACGACGGGGGGGACGGCGGCCTTCGCCGCCCTGCCGCCGGTCGTCGCCGTGCCGGAGGACGAGGAGCCCGAGGAGGAGGAGAAGCGCCACAATCGCCGCCGCTGGCTGCTGGTCGCGGTCGCCGTCCTGATCGGCGCCCTGATCGGCTTCCTGCTGACCCGCGACGACACCACCGGCGTCCCCAGCGTGACCGGCAACCAGCTCGGGGTGGCGATCTCCCTGCTCCAGCAGGACGGCTTCTCGGTCGGCGAAGTGAAGCGGGTTGAAAATAAAGCTTCGGTGAACACCGTCCTCGAGCAGGACCCCCTCCCTTCGCCGCCGGCCAACAAGGCCTCGCTCGAATGCGCCTTCCTCACCCTCTTCTGCTCGAAGCCGAAGGTGACGCTGACGGTCAGCGCAGGCCCGGGCAGCGCCAAGGTGCCGGCGACAGCGGGGCTGCCCCGCGCCGAGGCCGAAGCGAAGCTGAAGCGGGCGGGGTTCGGCATCCAGGTCGAAAACGCGCACTCCGGCAGCGTCGCGACGGGCGCCGTGATCCACTCCACTCCCTCCGCAGGTTCGACCGCGACGCGCGGCTCCAACGTCATCCTCACCGTCTCCAGCGGGCAGAAGCTGGCCAAGGTCCCGGTCCTGGTCGGCAGCCAGCGCTCGGTCGCGGTCCAGCAGCTCCGCGCCCGAGGGCTCGTCCCCAGCGTCTCCGAAGAATCGAGCTCGTCGCCGGCCGGCGAGGTGGTCCACCAGGCGCCGAGCGCCGGCGCCGAAGTCGAACCCGGCTCGACCGTCTCCATCGTCGTCTCCAAGGGCAGGGAAAAGATCGCGGTGCCGAACGTGATCGGCAAGCCGCGCCCCGAAGCGGTCGCGGCGTTGCGCGAAGCCGGGCTCAGCCCGACCGTGCAGGAACAGGAAACCGAAGTCCCCTCCCAGGCCGGCCGCGTCGTCGACCAGTTCCCGCCGCCCGGCTCGAAGGTCGACAAGGGCACGGAAGTGAACGTGGTGGTGGGCAAGCTCGCGGCTGAACCGGTCGAACCGAACAAACCCACCGTGCCGTGAGCGGACAGTGTCGGACAGCGAGGGAGGGGCGATGAAGATCGCGGTCCTCTCCGGCGGGCGCTCCTCCGAGCACGACGTCTCCCTGCGCTCGGGGGAGTCGGTGGCGCGCGGCCTGGAGGCGGCCGGCCATGAGACGGCGGCGGTGACGATCGCCCGCGACGGGCGCTGGGCCCGCGACGGCGCCGCGGTCGAGCTGGTCCCGGCCGGCGGGTTGCTCGGCGCCGACGCCGTCTTCCCGGCTTTGCACGGGCCCTTCGGCGAGGACGGCAGCGTTCAGGGACTGCTCGAGTGGCTCGACGTCCCCTACGTCGGCTCCGACGTCCTCGCCTCGGCGACCTGCATGGACAAGCTGACCCTGAAGCGCCTCTTCGCCCAGCGGGGGGTGCCGCAGGTCGAGTTCGCCCAGGCGGGCGAGGAGGGCTGGCGCGAGCGCTGCGCGGCGATGGGCCTGCCGCTCTGGGTGAAGCCCTCGCGCCTCGGCTCCAGCGTCGGGATCAGCAAGGTCGAGCGGCTGGACGATCTCGACGCCGCGGTCGAGCTGGCCCTCCGCCACGACCCCCGCGTGATCGTCGAGGCCTCGGCCGTTGGCCGCGAGGTCGAGTGCTCGCTGCTCGGCAACGAGCGGCCCGAGACCTCGCTGCCGGGGGAGGTGGTCGCCCATGCCGACTGGTACGACTTCGAGGCGAAGTACGGCGAGGGCGGCATGGAGCTGGCCGTGCCGGCGCCGATCTCCGAGCGGCAGGCCGCCCGCGTCCGCGAGCTGGCGGCGACGATCTTCGAGCTGGCGGGCTGCTCCGGCCTCGCCCGCTGCGACTTCTTCGTCGAGCCTGACGGGGAGGTCCTCGTCAACGAGATCAACACGATGCCGGGCTTCACCGAGACCAGCGTCTACGCGAAGCTGTTCGAGGCAGCCGGCATCCCCTACGCGGACCTATGCGACCGGCTTGTCGCCCTCGCGGTCGAGCGCCACGCCCGGTCGCGCTCCTACGAGTTTTAGGTCATTTCAACAGCTTGATTTCGCCGATTTCGACCAGGTAGCCGCCGCTCTGGTCAAGGGCCGGCACGGCCTTCTTGAACCAGAGCAGGAAGTGGCGCGCCGGATGCCGCAGGCGGAGCTCGATCTTCTGAATGCCCGCCGCGTTGCTCACTTTCCCCACCTGTTGTCCCCAGCCCGTGATGCCAGCCGGCGGTTCGCCCGCCGCGGCAAAGACCTGCGCGTCCCAGCCGGGGGTAGGCGTGAGCACCACCATCTTCGACGGTGTCGCCGGCGCCCTGGTCGTCACATAGAGGCCCACGCCCGGGTCGGGGCCGGTCTTCGTCCCGGCGAAGGTTTCGGATTCGTAATGTTCGGTGCTCCAGGCGGTCGCCGGGTTGCCGTCGACCGCGAGGCCAACCGTGCCGGGGTTCTCTTCGCCGTCGCCCTCGGGGTCGTAGTCGGTCGCCGAGGCGATCGGCACCGGCTTGCCGCTGCCCCGCTTGGCGCCTCCCCCGCTCACCTCGCCGCTGGATATCAGCTGCACGGCGAGCAGCGCCCCGCCGGCCACCATCAGCAGTGCGACGATCGTCGCCCAGGACCAGCGGGCACGACTCGACAGCGTCCGCTTCGGCGGCGGCAGCGCGTCGAGCACGCTGGTCGCCTCGCCGCTGGTCGAGCCGGCCCGCGCCGCCTCCACCTCCAGCGCGGTCGAGAGGTCGTCGATCATCTCGCCGATCTGCCGGTAGCGCTCGTCCGGCTGCTTGGCGGTGGCGCGCTCGACCACGAGCGCGACCGCGGCGGAGACCTCGGGCCGGCGCCGCTGCACGTCGGGCAGCTCCTCGTTGACGTGCTTCATCGCCACCCCGACCTGGCTGTCGGCGTGGAAGGGAACCTGCCCGACCAGCATCTCGTAGAGGACGACGCCCAGCGAGTAGATGTCGGAGCGCGGGTCTGCCCCCTGCCCCATCGCCTGCTCGGGCGCGACGTAGTCGGTGGTGCCGAGCACGCGGCCGGTCGCGGTCATCCCGTCCTGCTCGAGCTGGCGGGAGATGCCGAAGTCGGTCAGCTTCGCCCGGCCCTCGGCGTCGATCAGGATGTTCTGGGGCTTGATGTCGCGGTGGACCATCTTGCGGGCGTGGGCGACGGTGAGGCCGCGGGCGATCTCGATCGCGTAGGCGACCGCCTCCTGGACGTCGAGCGCCCCGACCCGCGCGATCCGCTGCTTCAGCGTCTCCCCCTCGACGTACTCGAAGACGATGTAGGGGTAGCCGCCGTCCTCGCCGGCGTCGATCACCGAGACGACGTTGGGGTGGGAGAGCTTCGCCACCGCCCGCGCCTCCTGGCGGAAGCGCTCGAGTTGGTCGGGCTGCTCCGACATCTCCCGGTGCATCACCTTGACCGCGACCGGCCGGTCCAGCGTCTCGTCGCGGGCCAGGTAGACGGTCGACATCCCACCGCTGCCCAGCTTCGCCTCCAGCCGGTAGCGGCCGGAGAGCACCGTGCCGATCATCGCGCTGCTGGGGCGGGCTTCCATCTAGACCGCGCGGCCGATTCGCTTCGCCTCGGGGTAGTGGCCGCGGAGGAGCTCGAGCGCGGCGGGCTCGTCGGCGGCCGCGACGATGCAGCAGAAGCCGCAGCCCATGTTGAAGACGTCTCGCATCTCGTCGTCGTCGATGCCACCGCGCTCCTGGATCAGCTCGAAGACGGGCGGCACGGGGAGCGGGTCGTCGATCTCGTAGCGGACGTCGGCCGCGAGGCGGTTGAGGTTGCCGAGGCCCCCCGAGGTGATGTGGGCGAGGCCGCGGACCTCGACCTCGGAGCGCAGCAGCTCCAGTACCGGCTTGACGTAGATCTCGGTCGGCTCCAGCAGCACCTCGCCGAGCGGCCGGCCGAGGCGGTCGTCGTCGAGGGGGACTCCGTCGAGGGCGCCGCGGGCCAGGGTGTAGCCGTTGGCGTGGATGCCGGAGGAGGGGAGGCCGATCACCGGGTCGCCCGGGCGCACCGCCGAGCCGTCGACGATCGCGTCGAGGGCGACCGTGCCGAAGCAGGCGCCGGCGACGTCGAAGCCGCGCACCAGCTCGCCGAGCTGGGCCAGCTCGCCGCCGGGGATCTCGACCCCGGCCAGCTCCGCCCCGCGCGCCAGTCCGACCCCGATCTGCTCGCAGAGCGCCGGGTCGGCGCGCTCGATCGCGATGTAGTCGAGCATCGCCAGCGGCTCGGCGCCGACGCAGATCACGTCGTTGACGTTCATCGCCACGCAGTCGATCCCGACCGTGTCGAAGCGGCCCAGCTGCTCGGCGACCAGCAGCTTGGTCCCGACCCCGTCGGTGGAGAGCGCGATCCCGGTCCGCTCGTCGATCCGGATGACGCTCGCGTAGTGGCCGGGGAGCGGCACCTGCCGCGAGGGTCGTCCAAGCTGGATCGCTCCCAGTGCCTTGACCAACCCGGCGACAGCGGAGTCCGCCGCTCCCTGGTCGACACCGGCCTTCGCGTAGGCGTCGCCGCTCATAGAACACCCTCACATGAGCGCGCCGATCGCCGCGGACTCGAATAACCGGAAATCACCGCGGCGATCGGCGCGCTCATCGACGCAGCTTTGCAAGAACCGCGGCCGCCAGGGCGGTGCGGTAGGCGGCGTAGGGCCAGAGGGCGCGGTCGCGCTCGATCAGGTGGATGAGGCGCTGCGAGGCGAGGGTCGAGGCGAAGGACGCCGCGGCGCCGATCGCCAGGGTGCGGCGCAGGCGCGGGGAGGCGCCGCGCTGGGCGAGCCGCCCGCCCTTCAGGGCGCTCGCGCCGACGATGATCGGCAGCGCCACGGTGCGGGAGAGCAGGTTCGCCTGCTCGCGGGAGAAGCGACGGCAGCGGGCCGCGGCCAGCGTGGCGCCGTTGCGCGAGACCCCCGGCGCCAGCGCCGTCGCCTGGGCGATCCCCAGCGCCAGCCCGTCGCGCCAGCCGACCTCCCCGCGGCCGCGCTCCTGTGGGCGCCGGTCGGCGATCACCATCGTCGCCGCCCCGGCCAGCAGGCCGATCGCGGTTGCCCTCGGCCCGCCCAGCCGCCGCTCGATCGGCCGCTCCAGCGTGTAGCCGACCACTGCCGCCGGAGCAAAGGAGAGTGCCAGCACCGCCGCCCGGCGCAGGTCGAAGAAGCGCAGCTCCTCGGCGATCACCCGCCGCTGGCCGATCAGCAGCGCAGCCGCGGCGCCGGCGTGCAGCGCCACCTCGAAGCTCTTGCGCACCTCCGGGTCGATCGCCTCCCAACCCCACCCGGCCAGCCAGGGAATCAGCACGATGTGGGCGGAGCTGGAGACCGGCAGCAGCTCGGCCGGTCCCTGGACGATCCCCAGCGCGACCGCGCGCCGGGTCGGGATCCGCCCGTCGACCGCTTCCCTCAAACGCCGCTCGAGCCGGCCGGCTCGACTGCCGCTTCGGTCCCCTCGTCGTCCGGCCCGCCGCCGCGGCGCCGCTTCACGATCAGGTAGGCGACGAGGCCGATCGCCGCGGCGAGAACCACGTAGTCGAGGACGGCGAGGTGGTGGCGCCACTGCTCCCAGTTGCTGCCGACGCTGCGGCCGACCAGGGCCAGCATCAGCACCCAGGGGAGCGACCCGGCGAAGGTCAGCGCGGTGAAGCGCCAGAACGGCATCCTCGCCACCCCGGCGGGCAGCGAGATGAAGGTGCGGATGATCGGCAGCATGCGGGTGAAGAAGACCGTCGCGCTCCCGTACCGCGTGAACCAGTCGTCGGCCCATTTCAGGTGCTTTGGGCTGACGTGGATGAAGCGGTTCCTCTCGAGCAGATCGAGCCGTGCGTAGTAGCCGACCGCGTAGGCGATCCAGGACCCGACGACGTTCCCCAGCACTCCAGCGGCGACCACTCCGAACAGCGTCAGGTCTCCTTTGGAGACGCTGAACCCGGCGAACAGCATGATCCCCTCGCTGGGGATCGGGATGCAGGCCGACTCCAGCACCATCAACAGGAAGACGGCGGGCAGTCCGGTGGCGCCGATGAAATCGGTCGCCGTGTTGACGATTGGATTGAGGATGAAGTCTGTCGCGCTGGCGAGAATCAGCATTGGAACCGAGCATTGTGCCTTAAACTCGCGTCGGTCCTATGCACCGGTTGAACCACCCCGTCTACCGCAACCGGGCCCTGCAGGTGGCTGCCGATGCGGTACTCGTCACGGTCGCCTTCTACCTGGCCTTCCGGTTGCGCTTCCTCGACGACCCGCACGGGTTGCCGCACCGCTACTGGGTCCTGTTCGCCGAGTCGGTGGGCTTCGTCGTCGTTGGAAAGCTGATCGTCTTCGCCGCCTTCGGGCTCTACCAGAAGTGGTGGCGCTACGTCAGCGGTCGCGACTTCCTCGTCATCTTCCGCGCCGTCGTCGTCTCCAGCGCGATCCTCGTCGTCTTCTTCGCCGTGGCGCAGCCGTTCAAGCACACGCTGCCGCGCTCGGTCGAGGTGACGGACTTCGTGCTGACGATGATGCTGATCGCCGGCGCCAGGCTCGCGGTGCGGCTGATCGTCGAGCGCCCCTCGCGCGGCGCCCGCATCCCCAAGCGCGAGGTGCTGGTGATCGGCGCCGGCTCGGGCGGGCAGATGGTCGTCCGCGAGCTGCAGCTCAACCCCAACCTCGGCTCGACCGCGATCGGCTTCGTCGACGACGACCCGCGCAAGCGGGGGATGCGAATGTCCGGCGGGTTGAAGGTGCTCGGCTCGACCAAGCAGATCGCGACGATCCTCGACGAGACCGAGCCCGACGAGGTGGTGATCGCGATTCCCTCGGCGCCGGGGACGCTGCGCGCGGAGGTGGTTGCCGCCTGCCGCGAGCGCGAGATCCGCGTCCGCACCCTGCCGACCGTCTTCGAGCTGCTGCGCGGCGGCGTCCAGCTCAACAAGCAGCTCCGCGACGTCCAGGTCGAGGACGTGCTCGGTCGCGACCCGATCGTCGTCGAGTTGGACCGGGTCGGCGCCTACCTGCGCGACCGGATCGTCCTCGTCACCGGGGCGGGCGGGTCGATCGGCTCCGAGCTCTGCCGCCAGATCGCCCGGGTCGGCCCGCGGCTGCTGGTGATGCTCGACCACGCCGAGGACAACCTCTTCGAGATCGACCGCGAGATGGTCGAGGAGCGCCACTTCACCAGCGTCGAGTCGGTCCTCGCCGACTGCAAGGAGCCGCACCGGATGCTGGAGACGATGCAGCGCTTCAAGCCCGACATCGTCTTCCACGCCGCCGCCTACAAGCACGTGCCGCTGATGGAGGCCAACCCGCTGGAGGCCGTCCGCAACAACGCGATCGCGACGCGGATCACCGCCGAGACGGCGGCGGCCTCGAAGGTCGAGCGCTTCGTCCTCGTCTCCACCGACAAGGCGGTCAACCCGCAGACGGTGATGGGCGCATCGAAGGCGATGGCGGAGTGGATCGTCGAGTCGGCCGGCCACAAGCACCCTGGCACCCGGTTCGCCAGCGTCCGCTTCGGCAACGTGCTCGCCTCCTCGGGCAGCGTGGTGCCGATCTTCCGCGGCCAGATCGAGCGCGGCGGCCCGGTCACCGTCACCCACCCGGAGATGGCCCGTTACTTCATGACCATCCCCGAGGCGGTCCAGCTGGTGATCCGGGCCGGAGACATCGGCGCCGGCAAGGGCGAGGTCTTCGTCCTCGACATGGGGGAGCCGGTGAAGATCGTCGACCTCGCCCACAACATGATCCGCCTGGCGGGGTATGAGCCGCAGCGCGACATCGCGGTCGAGTTCACCAAGCCGCGTCCGGGGGAGAAGCTGCAGGAGGAGCTGTTCGGCCTGGCCGAGAGCGAGCAGCCGACCGCGGCGAAGCGGATCCGCCGGGCGGTGCGGGAGGTGCCGCTCGACCCCGAGTGGGTCGAGTCGACCCTCAACTCGCTCGAGCACCTGGTGCTGGCCGGCGACGAGGCCAATTTGGCCGAGCGGGTCGTCGGCGTGATCACCGCCCCGGGCGGCGACGCGGCGACAGTCGTCTACGACGAGTAGCCTCTCGCAGCCACTCCGTGCAGCTGATCAAGGAAATCGGCGCTTTCGCCGGCCTGGCCGCGTTCTTCGGCCTGGCCCTCCTTGCCCTGCTGTCCTTCACGCACGGGCGCGATATCCGGCGCCTGCGCGAGTGGGCCGGGTCGGCGCCGGAGCGCGACACCGAGCGCAAGGAGTCGACCTCGGCGGTCGCCGCCCAGCGCGCCGAGGAGCTGCGCCGCCTGGAGGAGGCCCGCACCGCCGAACAGCAGGCGGTCGAGCTGCGCGAGGAGCGGCGCCGGCGCCGCGAGGCGGGCCTGCCGGAAATGACCCGGCGGGAGAGGCTGCGCGGGTGGCTCTCGGCTCGGGGCGAGCGGCTCGCCGAGCCGCGCTACCTGGCGGCGGTCTTCGTCGTGGTGCTGATCGTCGGTGGGGGGGTCGCCTACGCGGCGCTGCACGGGTCCGGCGGCGGCGGTGGCGGCGGCAAGCACGGCAAGAGCGCCGGCGCGCTGAAACCGAGCGAAATCCAGGTCACGGTGCTGAACGGGACCGCCGTGCCCGGCCTCGCCGCGAGCTACGGGAACAAGGTCCAGCGCAAGGGCTTCAATCTGGGGGCGGTCACCAACAGCAGCGCCAGCTTCGCCGA
>DATMRN010000020.1:0-11169 GCA_035566275.1 Solirubrobacterales bacterium
TGGTGTTCGGTGAGGATGTCCTTCGCGCGCTGGTGCGCGGACTCGATGATGCGGCGCACCTCGTCGTCGATCTCGCGGGCGATCTCGTCGGAGTAGTCGGGCTCGGAGGAGAACTCGCGACCGAGGAAGGGCTGACCGCGGTCGTGGCCGAAGACGCGCGGGCCGAGCCGCTCGGACATGCCAAAGCGCATCACCATCTGCTTCGCCGTCTCGGTCACCTTCTCGAGGTCGTTGGAGGCGCCGGTGGTGATCTCGCCGAAGACGATCTCCTCGGCGGCGCGGCCGCCCAGGGTCATCGCCATCGTGTCGGTCAGCTCGGCGCGCGAGGTGAGGAACTTGTCCTCGGTCGGCAGGCTGATCGTGTAGCCGAGCGCCTGGCCGCGGCTGATGATCGAGATCTTGTGGACCGGGTCGCAGTTGGGCAGCAGGTGGCCGACGATCGCGTGGCCGAGCTCGTGGTAGGCGGTGATCAACCGCTCCTTCTCGCTCATCACGCGGGTTTTCTTCTCGGGGCCCGCGATCACCCGCATGATCCCCTCCTCCAGCTCCTGCATGGAGATCTCGCGGCGGCCCTGGCGGGCGGTGAGCAGCGCCGCCTCGTTGATCAGGTTGGCGAGGTCGGCGCCGGTGAAGCCAGGGGTCTGGCCGGCCAGCGCGTCGAGCTCGATTTCCTTCGCCAGCGGCTTGCCGCGGGTGTGGACCTCGAGGATGTGCTTGCGGCCCTTGCGGTCGGGGCGATCGACGACGACCTGGCGGTCGAAGCGGCCGGGCCGCAGCAGCGCCGGGTCGAGGATGTCGGGGCGGTTGGTGGCGGCGATCAGGATGATGTTGTCCTTCATCTCGAAGCCGTCCATTTCGACCAGCAGCTGGTTCAGCGTCTGCTCGCGCTCGTCGTGGCCGCCGCCCATCCCCGCCCCGCGGTGGCGGCCGACGGCGTCGATCTCGTCCATGAAGATGATGCAGGGGGAGTTCTGCTTGGCCTGCTCGAAGAGGTCGCGGACGCGGGAAGCGCCGACCCCGACGAACATCTCGACGAAGTCGGAGCCGGAGATCGAGAAGAAGGGAACGCCGGCCTCGCCGGCGACGGCGCGGGCGAGCAGCGTCTTGCCGGTGCCGGGCGGGCCGTAGAGCAGGACCCCCTTGGGGATGCGGGCGCCGAGCGCCTGGAATTTCTTCGGGTTCTCGAGGAATTCCTTGATCTCCTCCAGCTCCTGGACCGCCTCGTCGACCCCGGCGACGTCGCGGAAGGTGATTTTCGGCGCGTCCACGGACATCCGCTTCGCTTTCGATTTGCCGAAGTTCATGACGCGCGAGCCGCCGCCCTGCATCTGGTTCATCAGGAAGATCCAGAAGCCGAAGAAGAGGACGAAGGGCAGGATGTAGGTGAGCAGCGAGAGCAGGCTGGATCCGCCCGTCCCGTGGACCGTCGTCTTGACGCCGTTCTTGTGGAGCGAGTTGATCAGGCTCTGCTCGGTGTTGGGCGGGAAGCCGGTGGAGAAGCTTTCGCCGCCCCGCTCCTTGACGTCGAGCGTGTTGTCCTTGGTGTTGACCGAGACTTCTTCGATCTGGCCCGGCCGTTCGATCTGGGTCAGGAACTGGTTGTAGGACGGCGCTGCGGTGCTGGGGGGATTGCTGATCAACCTCTGGGCGACGAAGGCGAGGATCACCACCAGCAGGATCGGGAACGCTGCGCTTTTGAAAAACCGTCTCACAGGGAGGAAATCAGCGTACCAGGGGGGTTTTGCCCTCTAGTCCGCGAGCGCGGCGACGTAATCGAGGTTGCGATAGCGCTGGCCGTGGTCGAGGCCGTAGCCGATCGCGAAGCGGTTGGGGATCGGGAAGCCGACGTAGCGAGGCTTGAGGTCGACGCGGAGGCGGTCCGGCTTCGTCAGCAGCGCGCAGACCTCCAGCGAGGCGGGGTTGCGGGCCTTGAGGTTGCGCATCAGGTAGTGGAGGGTGAGGCCGGAGTCGATGATGTCCTCGACGATCAGCACGTGGCGGCCCTCAATCGGCGCGTCGAGGTCCTTGAGGATCCGCACCACGCCCGAGGAGTCGGTCTGAGAGCCGTAGCTGGAGACCGCCATGAAGTCGACCTCGCAGGGGACGGTGAGGCCGCGCATCAGGTCGGCGAGGAAGAACACGGCGCCCTTCAGCACCCCAACCATGACCAGGTTGCGGCCCTCGTAGTCGCGACTGACCTCCTCGCCGAGCTCGGCGACGCGGCGCCTCAGCTCCTCGCTGGAGACGAGGGTCTCGCCGATCGCGGGGTCGCTCACGGGCGGGGAGTCTAGATAGGACCCCGCCGACGGGCCGATTTCGGAACATATGAGCCTGTTTTCGGCCCATCGGCGAGGGATGGCTGGTGCTCGGCGCGCAGCACGCCGCGCTCGGCTATGGCGCGGACGCCGCCGCCGAGATCGAGCATCGCGGTGCCGGTGCGGCGCAGCGTCGCGACCTCCTCGGCGTGGCGGGCGGCGCCGGCGATGGGACGACCGGCGGCCCCGTCGGCGAGCCGCTGTACGACGAGCCGGCGCAGGGCAGGCGACAGCTCGGCAAGCCGCTCCAGCGAGATCGTGTTCCGGCCAGGCCCGTCGAGCTCCGCCGCGACGAGGCCGTCGAGCACCTCCGCCTCGTCGCGCAGCAACTCCGCGGTGCGAAGGACGTTCGCCGTCGCGGCCGGGTGGATCGCCTCGAGCGCGGGGACCAGCCCGTGCCGCACCCGGTTGCGCGCGTAGGTGGGCTCGGCGTTGGTCGCGTCGTCGCGCCAGGCCAGCCCCCGCTCCTCGCAGTAAGCGGTCGTCTCGGCCCGGGTGAAGGCGAGCAGCGGCCGGGCGAGCCGCCCGTCGCGGGGGCGCATGCCCAGCAGGGCGCGGCGGCTCGGCGAGGAGGCGAGCCGGTAGAGGATCGTCTCGATCTGGTCGTCGGCCGTGTGACCGGTCGCGATCGTCGCGTCGCGCGACAGCGCCAGCCGCGCCGCGGCGGCGTAGCGAGTGTCACGCGCCCAGGACTGCAGGTTGCCGGGGCCCTCCGGGTGGAGCGGCCGCTCGACCTCGAGCCGAGCCCCGAGCCGCTCGCAAAGCGCCGCGCAGTGGCGCTCGTCCGCGTCGGAGCCCTCGCGCAGGCCGTAGTTGACGTGGAGCGCGGTGACCTCACCGGCGCCCAGCGCCCGCACCGCCAGGTCGAGCAGGCAGACCGAGTCACGTCCCCCGGAGAGCATCGCGATCACCGGCGCCCCAGTGGGCAAGAGCCCACCGGCGCGCACCTCCTCCAGCATGCGGTCGACCTCCATGATCGTGAGTGTAGGCCCGCCCCGGCGCCATGCCGAGGGGCGCGCTCAGCCCGCCGTCGCCCGGACCACGAACAGCGGTGTGGGGACCGGGAACCCCTTCAAGCTCACCTCACCGATCGGCTCGAACTCGAGCCCGGCCCGGTCCTCGATCGTGTCGGCCACCCGATCGGTGACCAGCACCTCGCCGGCCTGGGCTCGACTGACCACGCGGTGGGCGAGGTTGACCTGGCCGCCGAAGTAGTCGCCGTCGCGGTAGACGGCCTCGCCACAGTGGATGCCGACGCGGGGCTGCGGGCGTTGCGGGAAACGGGAGAGGAAACCGACCGCCCACTCGGTCAGCGCCGCCGCGTCGGGCGAGACGACCATCACCTCGTCGCCGATCGTCTTCACGATCGTCGCCTCCGGCGGCAGCGTCATCTCGACCGTCTCGACGAAGTTCTCGACCACGTCGAGCGCCTCCAGGTCTCCCTCCTCCTCGGTGTAGCGGGTGAAGCCGGTGAGGTCGATGAAGCAGAGGGCGACCGTGACCTGCCCCAGCTCGGCCGCGGCCTCGCCCAGCCCGCTCTCCATGTGGCCGACCACGTCCTGCTCGAGGAAGAAGCGCAGGTAGCGGCTGTGCAGGTACTCGGTGAGCGGGGCGGCCAGCGGCAGGATGTTGCCGGCCAGCTCTCCCATCTCCTCGGCCATCTCCAGCTCCGGCACCGCGTCGCGGATCATCGGTTCGTGGACGTAGAGGTGGAACAGCCGCACCTCGGCGTCGGCGATGCGGCGCATCGACTGCACGTAGACGCGGACGAGCTGCAGGAAGGCGACGAGCGGGAAGCCGGCGGCGAGGACGCGGGCACAGTGGCGCAGGGCGGCGACATCGTCGGGATTGAGCACGCGCTCGCGCCCCAGCGGGGTGCCGAGGATGACGAGGATGCGCTCGATCAGCTCCGGCTCGAGGCCGGTCTCCTTCGCCACCTCCTCGACCGTGACCTGCTCCTCGGGCTGGGAGAACAGCTCTTCGGCAAAACCGAAGGCGAGCCGGCCCTCGCGGCCCGCTCGCTTTAGATCCTCCAGCGAGTGCCCGCGTTCGCGCATCCGCGCCACGACCCGCGCCTGGGCGGCCGCAGTCGCCGTCCAGCGCCCTCGCCTCACCGGGACGACCTTCTCCTCCGCCCAGCGTTTCAGCGTGCTGGCCGGGACGCCCGAGCGGCGGGACGCCTCGCTGAGGGATATGCGCTCGTCGGCAGCCATCGAGCGTCGAGGCTAGCCGGACGCGGGGACTTGACGAGGGCGGGCGGCCTTGTCGCGAGTGAAAAGATGCGGCAGCGATGCCGAAGCGCCTCCGTCCCACCGCCCCGATCGCCGCCGCCGCGGTGCTGGCCGGCGACCCGGGACGGGCGCTGCTGCTCGCCCAGGAGCTGCTCGAGGAGCCGAAGATGAGCAACCACGCGCGAGGGCTGTGGGGCTACAGCGGGCGGGCCCCGACAGGCGCTGAGCTGACCATCCAGGCGACCGGGATGGGCGGGCCGAGCGCCGCGATCGTGCTCGCCGACCTGGCCGAGCTGGGGGTTAAGCGGACGGTGAGGGTCGGGACCTGCGTGGCGGTCGACCCCGAGTGCGAGGCCGGCGAGCTCCTGGTGGCCGGGGAGGCCCGGGGGGCGGGCGAGACGGCCCTGCCCGATCGGGAGCTGAGCGCACGGCTGGAGCGCGAGCTGGCCGGGGACGCCAGAGTGACGACGATCGCCAGCTTCGACGGGGCGCCGGAGGAGCGGGGGGCGCTTCCGGTCGCGGTGACAGCTACCGACATGCAGACAGCCACGGTGCTGGCCCGTGCCCAGGCCCTGGGGATCGCCGCGGCGGCGGTCCTGATCGTCGAGGAGACGGCGGGCGGCAAGCGGATCGCCGACGAGGAGCTGGAGGATGCTGCGAGGCGGGCCGGAAAGGCGGCCGCCCGCGCACTCTCAGGTTAAAGTCGAGAGTTAGGCTTTGTCGGTTTTAGCCGACTTGGCCGTTCGGCGGCGAATCTCGGCGACATCGCGCGAGATCTGGTCGATCTGCTCCTCGACCTCCTCCAACCGTTGCGAGAACGAGCGCAGGCGGCGTTCCAGGCGCTCGACGTCTCCCGCCGAGGGCAGGTTGAGCGCGCTCATCGCCGCCTGCTGAGCCTCCAGAGCCTTCTCGCGCGCCCCGAAGGCGGCCGAGAGGGCGTTATGCAGGGTCGGGTTGTCGAGCACGGCCTGGGCGAGCTCCCCGATCGCCTGCTCGCTGCGGGCCCGGAGGCCATCCTGCTCGTCGTGCTCGGCGCTCATTGACGCCAGCTTAAACGAGCCCATCCGATTCGACTGAAACCCTCCTGCTCCGCAGGCATGAGACCGGCCTTGATTAAGCCCTTGTTGGGAGGCGGCTCCAGCCGTTGCGTGCCCCTGTGCGAGCAAGTAGCGTGGGCGAGCCTGTTGCGCGGGGAGAGAGCGGACACGGATCGCCCGATCCGTGACGGCGGGCGCCAATGGGTTTCGGGATGAGACACAAGCTCGCACTGACCATCGCCCTGGCCAGCTTCGGCGCCGTGACGGCGCTCGGCGTGGGCATGGCGGGTGCTAACTCGACCCCGAACCCGAATCCGCTGGCCGGAACCGAAGGAATACTGCCGACGACACCGCTCGGCACGACCCCCAGCGGCCAGCCTTGCCCGAGCGAAAACGAAGAAAGCAGCGCAAGCCCGACCCACAAGGTCGAACCCAACTGCCCCACATCCCAGTCGGGCAAGAGCGCCTCCGAATCGCCCTCCCCGGGCAGCACGATCACCGTGCCCTCCTCCGAAGTCGGCGGCGGCGTCCATGTTGGCGCGACCATCAACGGCAACAACCCCAAGGGCACGAGCGGCAAGGGCGCCGGCGTCACTCACAACCAGAGCATCGGCGGGGGTGGCGAAAGCGGCAGCGCCAACGGGGGGCTCAGCTTCCCCAGCGCCACCGGCGGAGGCGACCAGGCACAGCCCGAAGCGCCGAGCGGCGGCGCCCAGTTCACCAACGGCGGCTCCCCCACTCCCGCCAACCCGACCGCGACGATCGCCAGCTTCGGGCCCGCCCCGATCGGCGTCCCCAACTTCGTCATCGACTCCTTCGAGATCCCGCCCTTCCTGCTGCCGATCTATCAGGCCTGCGGGACCCAGTACGGGATTCCCTGGGAGGTGCTCGCCGCGATCAACAAAATCGAGACCGCGTTCGGCACCAACCTCAACGTCTCCAGCGCCGGCGCGGTCGGCTGGATGCAGTTCCTGCCCTCGACCTGGGAAACCTACGGCGTCGACGCCAACGGCGACGGGCGCAAGGACCCCTACAACCCGGTCGACGCGATCTGCAGCGCGGCCAACTACCTCCATGCGGCCGGAGGCAGCCACAACATCTACAAGGCGATCCTCGCCTACAATCATGCCGACTGGTACGCGCAGGAGGTCCTCACCTATGCGCGGGCCTACGGCAAGCTGCCCGGCAACCTGGTCGGATCGCTGACCGGCCTCACCGAGGGCGCCCACTTCCCGGTCGCCGCGGACGCCCGCTACGCCGACGAAATCTCCACCCGGGTGACGCTGAGGCGCGGCGGTCCGGGGGGCGGGAAGTCACTCGGCAACGCCGCCCAGACGATCTCCTCCTCGCCGACCCGGCGCGGCATCAACATCTTCTCCCATCAGGGGGCGCCGGTCGTCGCCGTCAATGACGGCGTGATCAAGGCGATCGGCAAGTCCCGCAGGCTCGGCAAGTTCATCGTCCTCGAGGACGCTTACGGCAATCGCTACACCTACGCCGAGCTGGGCCAGATCGTCCGCGCCGGCGGCGGAGTGCTCGACTCCGGCGTCAAGCGCCAGCCGGTGATCGACACCCAGAACCTGAGGCCGCGGCTGTTCGCGCTGCCGCAGCGGGCGCAGAAGCATGCCAAGACCGGCATTGGCAACCGGATCGACAGCTCCCGCAGGCGGCTCCGCATCGGCTCCCGGGTGATCGGCGGCGCGGTGATCGCCCGCATGGGCGGCGGCGAAGGGGGCGTCGACCCCCACATCAACTTCTCGATCCGGCCGGTCGGCGCGGGCGCGCCCCGGATCGACCCGAAGCCGATCCTCGACGGCTGGAAGCTGCTCGAAGCGACCGCGATCTACCGCGCCGACGGCAAGAGCCCCTTCGCCCGCGACCTCAGCGTCGGCGGCGTCCTGCTGCTCTCCAAGGAAGCGCTGCAGCAGCGGGTCCTCGCCGACAAGAACCTCTCTATCTACCCCTGCGGGCGCCAGGACATCGCCACCGGCCAGATCGACCGCCGGGTGCTGGCGGTGCTCGAGTACCTGGTCTCCAAAGGCTTCCGGCTGACGATCACCTCCCTCAAGTGCGGTCACAGCGACCTCACCACATCGGGCAACGTCTCCGAGCACAGCAGCGGCGACGCGGTCGACATCGCCAAAATCGACGGCGTCCCGGTCACAGGCCACCAGGGCCCGGGCACCCTGGTCGACGCGCTGATCAAAACGGTGCTGCGCCTGCAGGGGACGATGCACCCGCACCAGGTGATCTCGCTCGAGAACCTGCCAGGGCCGACCAGCTTCGCGCTGCCCGACCACTACAACCACGTCCACATCGGCTACCAGCCGGCCTACGAAGTCGAATACGTGAGCCCCTTCCTCAACGCGACCACCGGTCGCATCGACCAGGGCGTCGACTTCACCGGGACCGGGCCGATACTGGCGGTCGGCGACGCCGAAATCCTCTCGACCGGAGCTCCGGGCTGGCCGGAAGGCGGGGGCGTCCTCTACAGGCTGCTGAGCGGCTCGCGAGCCGGGCAGGTCATCTACGTCTTCGAGGGGGTCCAGGCAACCGTGCGAGCGGGCCAGCACGTCTCCGCCGGCGAGCAGATCGCGAACTTCATCCCCGGCGGCTCGATCGAGATGGGCTTCGCCGACGCGAGCGGCGTCCCGCTCAGCCACGGCGAATACACGGAGGGCGTCGAAACCGTGTGGGGCCGCAGGATGGCGGACTTCCTGACCGGCATCGGCGGCCCCAGCGCCCTCACCCCAGGCCTCGGCTCGCTCTCCCCGCAGAAGTGGAACCGGCTGATGAAGCGCCTCGGGCAGATCCGCAACCCATCGGTCCCGACCGGCCCCTCGAAATACTCGCTGCCGGCAGGCAAGGGCAAGCCAAAGGGCGGCCACGGCAAGTCCGGCGGTTCCTCCAGCGGCGATTAGGCGGGAGAATCGGGTCTTCTGACCCAGCTCTTTGGATTCGTGCAGTTCGAGTTCGCCGGCACGCTCGCCGTCGCGGACGGGCGCTACCTGGCGCGCGACGGGAACAACGGAGGCGAGGAGAGCGTCCTGGTCGTCGAAACGCTCGCGGCGCCGGCGCCTCCCTCGCGCCGCCGGCGCCGCCCCCGCCAGGTGGAGGCCGGCGAGCCGGCGGGAGTGCTGCCGCTGGCCCGCGCCACCGCGGTGCGTGCCTTCGAGCCGTTCGGGACAGAGCAGGACGCCGCCCACTGGCTGGACGCGGCGACCGAGACCGAGGACACGATCGATGAGCTGGTCGCCGACGCGATCGGCCTCTTGAACCGGGCGCTGCACGCCCACGCCGCGGCAAGCGCCGACCCGCACGTGACCGAGCTGCACCCCGAGCGCGCCGTGAAGGCCCGGATCGGCTACGGCAGCGGCGACGAGGTGGCGGCGGGCCACTTCGGCGCGGCGCGGGAGGTCGACGTCTGGGCGACCGGGGCCTCGCGGCGCCGGCGCCGGGCGGAAGACCTCAACCCTCAGCAGCGGACCGCGGCGGTGCTGGGCGGGCGCGACCGGATCGACGCCTGCGAGACCCTGCTGCTGCGCGCCCGTGCCGACCTCGACGCCGGCCGCGACCGCGAGGCGGCGCTACAGCTTCGGGTCGGCCTGGAGGCGCTGCTGGCGGAGCTTCCGGGGGCTGTGTCGGACCCAGGCCACGACGAGGATATGGCGACGCTGCACGAGCGGCGAGGCGAGGCGGGCGAGGCGGCGAACGCCGCGCTGCAGGGTGAGCTGGGCCCCGTGGCCGCGCGAAACATG
Organism: Solirubrobacterales bacterium; assembly: GCA_035566275.1. GTDB lineage: Bacteria > Actinomycetota > Thermoleophilia > Solirubrobacterales > 70-9 > DATMRN01. The sequence goes on from DATMRN010000020.1 coordinate 9,342, forward strand.
GGCGAGCTGATCGAGATCTGCGAGCGAGTGCTGCGTCGTCGTCGCATCCTGCACGGCTAAACAAAACTCACCCTCAAGTCAAACCTTAGACTCTGGGAATGCTTCAGAGGGCGAGGCGGCGGGCGACCACATCGTCGAGCAGGGACTCGGCCAGGTGGTGCGCCTCCTCCAGCGCAACCCCCTCGATCGAAGGGACACCAATCACCGTCAACCCCGCGGCGCGGGCGGCGGTCACCCCGGTCGGCGAGTCCTCCAGTGCGACGACCCCGGGGCCGGCTTCGACGCCAAGCCGCCGACACGCCTCCAGGTAGGGATCCGGCGCCGGCTTCGGCGCGGCCACCTCGTGCGCGCTCAGCACCACGTCGAAGCCATCCTCGAAGCCGGCGATCTCCAGCGAGCGCCGCACGAAGGCGAGCGGCGAGTTGGAGACGAGGCCGATCGGCGTCCCCCGCTGCTTCAGCGTGTGCAGCAGCTCCCGCGCCCCGACCATCGCCTCGACCCCGTGCTCGAGCTCGGCGACGACCAGCGCGTTCAACTCTACGATCAGCTCCGCGGCGCGGCCGGGCTCCGATAGCCGCCGCTCCAGCACACGCCCGGCTATCTCGGCCGAGGTCCCGACCAGCTCGCGCTTGTCCGCGGGCGTGAACTCCAGCCCCCGACGTTCGAAGAGATCCTGCTCGGCCCGGGTCCAGACCGACTCGGTGTCGAGCAGCAGCCCGTCGTTGTCGAAGACGACGGCGTCGGGGGCGTCGGGCTCCACGGCCGCATCATCGCGAAACGGCTAAGTTCGCGGTATGCCCTTCCACGTCGAGATCAGCTCCGGCCTGCACCGGGCCCGGGTCTTCAACCTCAACCGGGAGGATCTGATCGCGAAGGTGGTCGCGCCGTGGCTGGACGACCGTCAGATCGAGATGGGCGAAAGGGAGTGGGAGCCTCGCGAGAGCGGCCTGAACATCCTCGAGGGGCCTGAGATGGACCCCCCGGACCTCTCCTTCGGCCAAGGATGGTCCAACGCCGAGCGCAAGTCGGAGAACGTCACCCGGACCGTCCTGGCGGAGGCGCCGACGCCGAGCACACCCGACACCTTCATGGTCGAAGCTGACTCGCCGGAGGCCACCGCGGCGGAGATCGTCGCCGGGCACAGGGGGCGGGCGCTTCACTGGAGCGAGGCGCGAGCGAGGCTGGACGGCCGCGACCCGGAGATCGCGGCCGTCATCCTCGTCGTCAGGCGACCTGGGTCTGAGGCGCCGAAAAGTTGAGCGCGACCCCGCGCGGCGTCACCAGCACCGGGTAGGTCGCGGTCTCGACCACGTAGTCGCTGGCCGCGCTGAGGGTGACCTTGCCCGGCGGCGACTCCGGCCGCGAACCCACCACGAGCAGGTCGACGTGTCCCCCGTCGTGCTCGGCGACGCCGGCGCCAAGGGCGGCCGCGAGGCTGCGAGCGGTCTCCCTGGCCGCCTCGTCGCCCTCGTCGATGAGGCCGACGGTGTTGACGCTCACCGACGGGCGAGAGCGCAGACCCGCCGGCGCGATAGCGATCGCCGCCGGGCCACCGAGCAACAGTTTGTGGGCCGGGATCCCGGGCTTGACCGTGCCGGGGGCCGTGCGGTACTCGGAGCCGAAGACGATGATGTCGGCATTCTCGCGCTCGGCCAGTTCCGCCAGACCCACGCTGGTCCCCGCATTGACGACGACGTGGCGCGGCATGTCCGGCGCGCCAACCGAAGCGGCCCCGCGAGCCAGCAGTTCCTCCGCCTCCTTCTCTTCGAGCGCCCCGCCCTGGGAGTGGCGGACGTAGGCGAGGGAGAGCTCGGCGCCGGAGTAGGCA
>DATMRN010000021.1:0-2807 GCA_035566275.1 Solirubrobacterales bacterium
TGTACGGCGCCGCGCGACTCTCAGCCGCCTGCGTCGGCCGCGGCGAGGACCGCTTCCGCAAGGCGCTGGCCCCGGTCAGCGAGAACCTAATTTCCGCCACCTCCTCTGCTTCCGCGAATGCCTGAAGAATCAGATATGGACAGGCATTCGCTCCCGCGTCCGGGGGTGGCGGGTCTGATTAGGGTCGCGGTAGCGGGAGCGGCGGGACGGATGGGCCAGGCCGTCTGTGAGGCGATCGAGGGGGCCGAGGGCCTGACGCTGGCGGCGAAGGCCGATCCCGCGCTCGGGGTCGAGCTGGCCGACGTGCTCGGCGAGGCCGACGTCGTCGTCGACTTCACGCTGCCCGGCACCGCCCTCGACAACGTCCGCGCCTGCCTGGAGGCGGACGTCCACGCCGTGGTCGGGACCACCGGCTTCGACCTCGACGCCGCCCGCGCGGCTGCCGAGTCCTCCGGCGCCAACTGCTTCGTCGCTCCCAACTTCGCGATCGGCGCGGTGCTGCTTATGGAGGCGGCGCAACGGATCGCGCCGCACATGCCCGAGTGCGAGATCGTCGAGCTGCACCACGACCGTAAGCTCGACGCCCCCTCGGGCACCGCGAAGCGCACCGCCGAGCTGATCGACGCCGCCGGGGGCAACGTCCACGAGCCGATCCACTCGGTTCGCCTGCCCGGTCTGGTCGCCCACCAGGAGGTCATCTTCGGCGGCGAGGGCCAGACGCTCAGCATCCGCCACGACTCGATCGACCGGCGCTCGTTCATGCCGGGTGTCCTGCTTGCGGTCCGCAGGGTCGGCGACCTACCCGATCGCTTCACGGTCGGCCTCGAGAAGCTGCTCTAGAAGGTTGGAGTGGGTACCCTGACTTCGATGACGGCGATCCGAGGCGTGCTCACGGCGATGGCCACCCCATTCGACGAGAATGGGGGCGTCGACGAGGGCGCCGCCCGCCGCCTTTCGGCCCATCTGGTCGAGCATGGCTCCCATGGAGTCGTCGTCGCCGGTTCCACCGGCGAGTCTCCGACGCTCACCGACGAGGAGCAGATATCGCTTCTGAGCGCCGTTCTCGACGAGGTCGGCGGCGATGCGACGGTGGTCTGCGGGACCGGCACCAACGATACGCGCCACTCGCGTGAGCTGACCAAGGCGGCGGCGGAAGCGGGCGCCCACGCCGCGCTGGTCGTCGCCCCCTACTACAACAAGCCGAACAAGGCTGGCCTGCGGGCGCACTTCGAGGCCGTCGCCGAAGCGGCGCCCGAGCTCCCCCTGATCCTCTACAACATTCCCTCGCGCGTCGTGATCGATATGGAGCCCGCCTTCCTCAGCGAGCTCTCCTCGATCGACAACGTGGTCGCGGTGAAGCAGGCCAACAACGAGGAGCTCGGCCCGATTGAGGGGCTGGCGGTGCTGGCCGGCAACGACGATGCGTTCCTGGCGACGCTGGAGTTCGGCGGCGCCGGCGGCGTCCTTGTCGCCTCCCACCTGGTTGGAGAGCGGATGCGTGAGATGTGGGATGCGGCCCAGGAGGGCGATATCGAGCGAGCGCGCGAGATCGACACCGAACTGCGCCCGCTTTACGAGGCGCTTGCGGTGACGATCAACCCGGTGCCGATCAAGGCGGCGATGGAGATGGTGGGTCTCATCCCGTCGGGTCGCCTGCGGCTGCCGCTGGTTCCGGCCGACGCCGAGCAGAGGGCGACGGTGAAGGCGGCGCTTGAGAGCGCCGGCGTCCCGGCGCCCCTTTAGACCTTAGATCTCTACGAAACGATGGTGAACCTCTAGTGGCAGGCAAGAAGATTCGTGTGCTCCCCCTCGGCGGGCTGGGGGAGATCGGCAAGAACATGACGGTGATCGAGTACGACGGACGCATCGTCGTCGTCGACACCGGGCTGATGTTCCCGACTCCCGAGATGCTCGGGATCGACCTCGTCTTGCCCGACTTCTCCTACCTGCGCGACCGCGCCGACGACATCGAGGCGATCGTCCTCACCCACGGGCACGAGGACCACGTCGGGGCGCTGCCCTACGTGCTGCGCGAGATCGGCGAGCCGCCGGTGATCTACGGCGGCCTGCTGACGATCGGGATGGTCCGCTCCAAGCTCGACGAGCACAAGCTCTCCGACGCGCCGTTGCAGGAGCTGCCGGCGGGCGACAAGGTTCAGGTCGGCCCGTTCGGCCTCGAGCTGATCCACCTCTCGCACTCGATCCCCGACATGCGCGCCGTCCTGCTCAGCACCGAGCTCGGCTCGGTGCTGATGACCGGCGACTACAAGTTCGACCAGACCCCGGTCGACGGCCGCCCGGCGGACATTTCGCGGCTCGCCGAGGTGGGCCGCGACGGGCTGCTGCTTCTCTGCGGCGACTCGACCAATGCCGACCGGCCGGGGATCGCGCCGTCGGAGTCGAGCGTCGGCCCGGCGCTGGTGGAGACCTTCTCCGGTTGCGAGGGCCGGATCGTCGTCACCTCCTTCGCCTCCAACATCCACCGCGTCCAACAGGTGATCGACGCCGCCGTCAAGCTCGATCGCCGCGTCGCCCTGGTCGGGCGCTCGATGCGCAAGAACTTCAACATCGCCTCCAACCTCGGTATCGCCGAGGCGCCGTCGGGCCTCTTCATCCAGCCGCGGGAGATCGAGAACTTCCCCGACGAGAAGGTGGTGGTGATCTCGACCGGGAGCCAGGGCGAGCCGCTTTCGGCGTTGCGGCGGATGGCCAACAACGACCACCGTGACGTCGAGCTGCACTCCGGCGACACGGTCGTCTTCTCGGCGACCCCGATCCCGGGCAACGAGCGCGCCGTCAACGAGACG